>NZ_JBIVMX010000008.1:24592-84253 GCF_044753305.1 Pseudomonas sp. NPDC088429
ATGCTCAGACCCGCCAACCACCATGGGCCGAACCCAACGAAAGCCGACCACGCTTGTCAATTGATCTGATGCAGATCCGGCACTTTCCCCCACAACGATCATACTGATCGTTCAAATTCCCGATCGAGGTCACGATGAATCTGCACTTCGAAGAACTCACCGGCACCGACGGCGCCCGCATCGGTATCGCCAGCCTGGATGCTGAAAAGTCGCTGAACGCGCTGTCCCTGCCGATGATTAACGCCCTGAGCGACAAACTCGACACCTGGGCCAAGGATCCACAAATCGTCTGCGTATTGCTGCGCGGCAACGGCGCCAAAGCCTTCTGCGCCGGCGGTGAAGTGCGCAGTCTGGTTGAAGCCTGCCGTGCCCACCCCGGAGAAGTGCCGCCGCTGGCCGCGCAGTTTTTCAGCGCGGAATATCGATTGGATTACAACCTGCATACTTATCCGAAACCGCTGATCTGCTGGGGCCACGGTTATGTGCTGGGCGGCGGTATGGGCCTGTTGCAAGGCGCGAGCACGCGGATCGTCACGCCGAGCAGCCGCTTGGCGATGCCGGAAATCACCATTGGTCTGTATCCGGATGTCGGCGCCAGTTGGTTTCTCGCGCGGCTGCCGGGCAAGCTCGGTTTGTTCCTCGGCCTGACCGGTGCGCACATGAATGGGCGCGATGCGATCGATCTGGATCTGGCCGACCGCTTCCTGCTCGACGAACAGCAACCGGAACTGATCGAAGGCCTGCTCCAGCTCAACTGGCAGGAACAGATCGATCGGCAGCTCAACAGTCTGCTCAAGGCTTTGCAGCAGGAAGCCGTGGCGCAAATGCCCGAAGCGCAGTGGCTGCCGCGTCGTCAGCAGATCGACGAATTGCTCGACGTCAGCGATGTGGCCTGCGCCTGGAAAGCCATCAGCCTGCAACGCGACAGCAGCGATCCGTTGATCGCCCGGGCCGCGAAGACCATGAGCGAAGGCTCGCCGCTGACCGCGCATCTGGTCTGGGAACAGATTATTCGTGCGCGGCACCTGTCGCTGGCCGAGGTTTTCCAGATGGAATACACCCTGAGCCTCAATTGCTGCCGGCATCCGGAGTTCAGCGAAGGCGTGCGCGCGCGCTTGATCGATAAGGATCAGAAACCGCACTGGCACTGGCCGGACATCAACAATGTGCCGGAAGCGGTGGTTGAGGCGCACTTTCACAAGGTTTGGGAAGGTCGGCACCCGTTGGCGGATTTGACGCAGTATTAAAATTCGCGCACAAAAAAAGCGGCGCTTCATGCGCCGCTTTCTGTTTGCGGGTGATTACCAGCGGTTGCCACGTCCGTTGTGGTCGCCGCGGCCGCTGTGTCGGTCGTAGTTGCCACGACCACGGCGATCATTGTCCCAACCGCCGCGACGGTGGCCGTCCCAGTTGCCGCGGTCATTGCCGTGCCAGCGACGGCTTTCGTAGTAGCGTGGGGCCGGTTGATAGTGGCGCGGCGCCGATTGGTAATAACGCGGTTGCTGGTAGTAGCGCGGTGCCGGTTGATAGTAACGCGGCTGGGCGTAATAGCGGCTGCCGCCGTTGTAATAAGTGCCGCCTGTGTTGTAGTAGGCCGGTGCCGGTGACGTGTAAACCTCGGAGCTGTAATACGAGTCCGCGTAGGAGTAAGGGGCGCAACCGGTAACCGAAAACATCAACGCAGCAAGCAGAAGAATTCGTCTATACATGGCGGCCTCCTGGACCGCGGGTTGGCCATACCAGCGACGCTGGCAGGCGACAGTCATTTAATCGGTGACTGTCGAAAAATCAGACAGCGTTTTCCGAATCTGGTGCGACCCTGCAACAAGTTGAAACAAGTGATTTATGAAAGCTTGTTCATCCGCCAGACGCGGTCATTCAGCCGCTGATTAATGGTGGCCACCGTGATATCCGCCGCCGTGATAACCGCGTCCGTAACCGCCACGATAACCGTAGCCATACCCGCCGTAGTAATAACGCGGGCCGCCGTAAAAGTAGCGCGGGCCGTAATAACCACCGTAGTAATAGGGCGAGTAGTAACCGGGATAGTAGGAAGGTGCGTAATACACATCGGCGGGTGGCCCGTAGTCATAACAACCGGACAGCCCCAGACCGAGCACTGCGCACAGCAGCACCCGACGCAACGTTTTGTGAGTGAGCATGGCGGCCTCCTGAAAGACCTGCGAGCGCAGTCGGCGCAGGCCGGCTGACACCTGTTTTGACTGGCATTCGCAAACCAAGTGCCAGCCGCAAGATGACATCGGATCAGCGGCATTCACGCTGCATCGCGGTGCATCGGCGCACCAACACAAAGCGCCGCCCCGTCGTCGCGCCAAATCCGATCCGACCCTCAGCCCCGTTCCAGAGCGCTCTCCGTGACTTGGCACGCCTCTCGCTTTAGCAAACCCGTGCAGGAGTCATATCACAGGTTCGCGGCACCACAATTTGCAATGGCTGACTAGGGTTCCGGCTCGCAATCGCGAGTGACTGGTCCGAGAGTTGGCGACCTCCAGTTGAGGTTACACGGCGGGACAAAAGCCCGGGAGACAAGCCACCGTTCGCGGTGCCGCGTTGCCTTCCTGTCCGCCCTTGATCAACTGGAGAATCCGCCATGACCCGACTACGTTTGCCCGCCCTGCTCGCCGCCGCGTTCGCCGCGCTCATCAGCAGCCAAGCCCCCGCCGCTCAGAAAGATCACTTCAGCGTCTGCTGGACGATTTACGCCGGCTGGATGCCATGGGAATACGCCGGCAGCCAGGGCATCGTCGATAAATGGGCGAAGAAATACGGGATCAAGATCGACGTCGTACAGCTCAACGATTACGTCGAATCGATCAATCAATACACCGCTGGCCAGTTCGACGGTTGCACCATGACCAACATGGATGCGCTGACCATTCCGGCTGCCGGCGGCGTCGACAGCACGGCGCTGATTGTCAGCGATTTCTCCAACGGCAACGACGGCATCGTCCTCAAGGGCGACGGCAAAAAGGTCACCGACCTCAAGGGCATGGACGTCAATCTGGTTGAACTGTCGGTCTCGCACTACCTGCTGGCCCGCGCTCTGGACTCGGTTGACCTCACCGAAAAAGACCTGAAAGTGGTCAACACCTCCGACGCCGACATCTCCGCCGCTTTCAACACCGAACAGGTCAACGCAGTGACGACCTGGAACCCGATGCTCTCGGACATCAAGGCCAAACCGGGCGTGACCGAAGTGTTCAACTCCAGCCAGATTCCCGGCGAGATCATGGACATGATGGTGGTCAACAGCGCCACCCTCAAAGACAACCCGGCGCTGGGCAAAGCGCTGACCGGCGCGTGGTTCGAAGTGGTCGAGCTGATGAACGCGAAGAACGCCGCAAGCAAGGCTGCGCTGGAGCACATGGCCAAAGCTTCGGGCACCGACCTCGCTGGATTCCAGGCACAACTCGACACCACCAAACTGTTCGCCACGCCAAGCGAAGCGCTGAACTTCGCCACCAGCCAACAACTGCCGGAAACCATGCGCAAAGTCGCCGAATTTTCCTTCCAGCACGGCTTGCTCGGTGAAGGCGCAAAAGACACCAGCGCGGTCGGCATGGCCTTCGCCAACGGCGTGACCAGCGGCGACACCGGCAACCTCAAGCTGCGTTTCGATCCGACTTACGTGCAGATGGCCGCCGACGCCAAGCTGTAAGCCACGGAGGATTTGGCCATGCGCCTGATCAATCGCCACCCGGATCGCCCCAGTCGCCTGTTGTTGGTGATCCTGCCGTTCGCTCTGCTGCTGTTCGCCTATTTCATGGGCTCGGCCGAGCGCCTGGCGGACAACCCTAACGACAAACTGCTGCCCAGTGCCGTGCAGATGACCGATGCGGTCAAACGTCTGGCCTTCAATGCCGACAGCCGCACCGGTGACTACCTGTTGTGGCAGGACACCGCGTCGAGTCTGCGGCGCTTGGCCATTGGGCTCGGCATCGCTGCACTCGCCGGACTGTGCCTGGGCATCGCTGCCGGCACACTGCCGCTCTTCGGCGCGCCGTTGTCGCCACTGCTGACGGTGTTGTCGATGGTGCCGCCGTTGGCGATTCTGCCGATTCTGTTCATCGTTTTCGGTTTGGGCGAGTTGTCGAAAGTCATGCTGATCGTCATCGGCATCACCCCGGCGCTTGCTCGTGATCTGGAGCAGCGTGCCCGCGAAATCCCGGTCGAACTGCTGATCAAGGCGCAGACCCTCGGTGCTTCGACCTGGACGCTGATGCTGCGCGTGGTGCTGCCGCAACTGTTGCCGCGTTTGCTGATCTCGTTGCGGCTGATGCTCGGCTCGGCGTGGTTGTTCCTGATTGCCGCCGAAGCAATCGCCTCCACTGACGGCCTCGGCTACCGGATTTTTCTGGTGCGGCGTTATCTGGCGATGGACGTGATTCTGCCGTACGTGGTGTGGATCACCCTCCTCGCCTGGCTGATGGATTGGGGCCTGAAATACCTGACGCGGCGGGCGTTCCCTTGGTATGAGGGGGCGGCCAAATGAGCTTCATCACCGTGAAAAACGTCTGGCAGCAATACGCCGATCAAGTGGTGCTCGAAGGCTTGAACCTGAACGTCAACGAAGGCGAATTTTGCACCTTGGTCGGCGCCTCCGGTTGCGGCAAATCGACCTTCCTGCGTCTGCTGCTCGGTCAGGAAACGGCGAGTCGCGGCGAGATTCTGCTCGACGGTCAAGCGCTGGCCAGTGAGCCGGATGCCAGCCGTGGCGTGGTGTTTCAGCGCTACTCGGTGTTCCCGCATTTGAACGTGCTCGACAACGTCGCCCTCGGCCTTGAACTGCCGCGTGCGCCGCTGCTGGGGCGGTTGTTCGGCAGCGGCAAACGTGACGCGCGCGAACAGGCTGCGGCATTGCTGCACAAAGTCGGCCTCGGTCATGCGCTGGACAAGTATCCGGCGCAGTTGTCCGGCGGTATGCAGCAGCGGCTGGCGATTGCTCAGGCGCTGATCATGAAGCCGCGCGTGCTGCTGCTCGACGAGCCGTTCGGCGCACTCGATCCGGGCATCCGTAAAGACATGCACGCCTTGCTGCTGGAGCTATGGCGCGAGACCAGACTGACCGTGTTCATGGTCACCCATGATCTGTCCGAAGGCTTCAGCCTCGGCACGCGTTTGCTGGTGTTCGACAAAGTGCGCATAGACCCGCACGCCCCCGGCGCCTATGGCGCACGCATCACCTACGACATCCCTTTGAACAGCGACCGCCGCGCCCAACGCGCCGCCGTCGACGCCCTGCCGTTGCCACTGGCAGGCGCCCTTCGCACCGCTTGAGAGGACTGCTCTGATGAATAAGCCGATGACTGATTCGACCCAACTGTTTCCACCGTTCGCCGAAGAAATGCTCCCCGGTGGCGGCCACCGTTCCTTCGTGTTGAAGCGCGGCCAATTGCTGCGCCTGACCGATCTGCGCGGCGGCGCCAACGTCAGCCTGACCCTGCTCAACGCCAACGAAAAAACCGAGAGGCTGAACCTGCCCGACAGCCTCAAATGCCAACACACCGCCAAGCTCACCAGCGGTCACTGCCTGTACTCGGACATGGGCCGCGTGCTGGCCGCAATCACCGCCGACACGTGCGGCTGGAGCGACAGCCTCGGCGGTGTGCTCTGCGCCGAAGAGGTCGCGCAAAAGTACGGTCAGGGCCGCTATCAGGAACTGCGCAACGGCTTCTTCCGCAACGGCACCGACAACCTGTTGGTGGAACTCGGCAAGTGGGGTTTGGGCCTGTCCGACCTGTTGATGACCCTCAATTTGTTCAGCCGCGTCAACGTCGATGAGGCCGGGCGTTTCCACTTCGTCGAAGGCAATTCCAAGGCCGGCGACTACATCGAACTGTACGCGCCGATGGACACGCTGGTGGTGCTCACCGCACTGCAACACCCGATGGATCCGGCGCCGGAATATGCACCGAAACCGCTGAAGCTGAGCTGGATGAACGCCGACGCCAGCGTCGCCGAGCATTGCCGCAACTCGCGCCCGGAAAATGAGCGCGGCTTTATCAACACCGACCGTTTGTTCGCCTGAGGATCGCTGCCATGTCAGTTGCTATCGCCACTTCGCAAAAACAACCCGATGCAGCGGTGTACCGCGCCACGATCCCGGCCGGTGAGCCGTGGCTGATGGAGGTCAAGGCCGGGCAGACCCTGCGCATCCTTGATCTGGAAGGTAATCAAGCGGTCGATACGTTGTTCTACAGCGTCGCCAATACCAAGGAACGCTATGACGTGCAACGCACTTTGCGCCGACAGAACAGCGTCTACCTGAGCACCGGCAGCGTGCTCTATTCCAACCTCGGCCACGCGATGCTGACCATCGTCGCCGACACCTGCGGACGCCACGACACCCTCGGCGGTGCGTGCGCGCAAGAGAGCAACACCGTGCGTTACGCCCTGGAAAAACGCTACATGCACAGCTGCCGCGACAACTACCTGCGCGCGTGTGTGCATGACGGACGCTTGGGCAAAAGCGACATCGGGCCGAACATCAATTTCTTCATGAATGTGCCGGTCACGGCGGACGGCGGACTGACGTTCGAGGACGGCATTTCGGCGCCGGGCAAGTACGTCGATTTGCGCGCGGAGATGGACGTGATCGTGCTGATTTCCAATTGTCCGCAGTTGAATAATCCGTGCAATGCCTACAACCCGACACCTGCGGAGCTGCTGGTATGGAACTGACTATCCGTCGTTTACGCCGCTTGCTTTTCGCCCTGTGCCAGGCGCGCTCCGGGCAGTGCATCAAATAACCGCTCCCCTGTAGGAGCTGCCGCAGGCTGCGATCTCTTGATTTTGCTTTTTGAAAACTCAAGATCAAAAGATCGCAGCCTGCGGCAGCTCCTACAGGTGCAGCGTGGATTTAAGTCATCCGGGACGGCCCGGATGTCTGTCAAAAAACGGCGGGACGGCCCGCTTCCCCTTCAGGGGTTATGCCATGTTCGAAAAAATCCTCATCGCCAACCGTGGCGCCATCGCCTGCCGCATCCTGCGCACCCTCGCCTCATTGCAGGTCAAAGGCGTGGCCGTGTATTCCGAAGCCGACGCCGCCAGCCTGCACATCCTGCAAGCCGATGAAGCGCACAGTCTCGGTGAAGGCGCCGCTGCCGGCACCTATCTGGCCGTCAACAAGATCCTCGCCATCGCCAAGCACAGCGGTGCCACGGCGATCCATCCCGGCTACGGGTTTCTGTCCGAGAACGCCGCGTTCGCCGAAGCATGCGAGGCGCAGAACATCGCCTTCATTGGCCCGACGCCAGAGCAGCTGCGCGTATTCGGCCTCAAGCACACCGCTCGCGCCCTGGCCAAACAACACGGCGTGCCGATGCTCGAAGGCACCGAACTGCTCGACAGCCTCGACGCTGCGCTGATCGCTGGCGAACAAGTCGGCTACCCGGTGATGCTGAAAAGCACCGCTGGCGGTGGCGGCATCGGCATGCGCGTGTGCCGCAGCGCCAGCGAATTGAGCGAATCGTTCGAGGCAGTCAAACGCCTCGGTCAGAACAACTTCAGCGACGCCGGCGTGTTCATCGAGAAGTACATCCAGCGCGCCCGCCATTTGGAAGTGCAGGTGTTCGGCGACGGTCGCGGTGAAGTCATCGCCCTCGGCGTGCGCGACTGCTCGGTGCAACGGCGCAATCAGAAAGTCCTCGAAGAAACCCCGGCACCAAACCTGCCCGACGGCATGGCCGAAGAGCTGTGCGCGGCGGCGATCAAACTGGCGAAAGCCGTTAACTACCGCAGCGCCGGCACCGTGGAATTCGTTTTCGACAGCGAGGCGCAGCGCTTCTATTTCCTCGAAGTGAACACGCGCTTGCAGGTCGAGCACGGTGTCACCGAACAGGTCTGGGGCGTGGATCTGGTGCGCTGGATGGTGGAGCTGGCCGCCGGTGATCTGCCGCCACTGAACGAGTTGTCTCGTCAGTTGAAACCCGAAGGCCATGCGATTCAGGCGCGGCTGTATGCGGAGGATCCAGGACGTGATTTTCAGCCGAGCCCGGGCCTGCTGACGGCTGTGCAGTTTCCGCCGTCCAACGGCATTCAACTGCGCATCGACACGTGGGTTGAGGCGGGTTGCGAGATCCCGCCGTATTTCGATCCGATGATCGCCAAGGTCATTACCTGGGCGCCCACCCGCGAGCAGGCACGGGCCGAATTGCATCAAGCGCTGGGCGACAGTCTGTTGTACGGCGTGGAAACCAACCGTGATTACCTGCGGCAGATTCTCCTCGACACGCCGTTCGCCAGCGGTGAGCCGTGGACGCGTTGTCTGGAAGGTCTGGACTATCGCGCCAACACTTTTGAAGTGCTCAGCGCAGGCACGCAAACCAGCGTGCAGGATTATCCCGGTCGCCTCGGTTACTGGGCGGTCGGTGTGCCGCCGTCGGGGCCGATGGACAGCCGCGCGCTGCGTCTGGGCAATCGCTTGCTCGGCAATGCTGAAGGCGCGGCGGCGCTGGAAATCACCATGAGCGGGCCGTTGCTGCGCTTCAATTGTGCAGCGGTGATCGCGGTGACCGGTGCGCCGATCGCGCTGACGCTTGAGGGTGACAGCGTGCCGATGAATACCGCCCTGCTGATCCCGGCGGGTGCGACGTTGCATCTGGGTAGCATCAGCGGTGCCGGGGCGCGCAGCTATCTGTGCCTGCGTGGTGGCTTGCAGGTGCCGGATTATCTGGGTAGCAAAAGCACTTTCACGTTGGGTCAGTTTGGTGGCCACGGTGGTCGCGCGTTGCGCGCGGGTGATGTGTTGCATGTGCCTGCTCTGAATGATCGCAGCAGCGGTCAACAACTGGCTGAAGAACACGTCACCGCGCTGCCCGCCGTGCGGCAGATTCGGGTGATTTACGGCCCGCACGCGGCGCCGGAGTATTTCACTGAGCACTACATCGGCACGTTCTTTGAAACCCAGTGGGAAGTGCATTTCAACTCGAGCCGCACCGGTGTTCGGCTGATTGGGCCGAAGCCGGAATGGGTACGCGCGGACGGAGGTGAAGCCGGGTTGCATCCGTCGAATATTCACGACAATCCGTACGCCATCGGCGCGGTGGATTTCACCGGGGACATGCCGGTGATCCTCGGCCCGGATGGCCCGAGCCTTGGCGGATTTGTCTGCCCGGTGACGGTGATCGAGGCGGATTTGTGGCAACTCGGGCAGCTCAAGGCTGGCGATAAAGTCCAGTTCATTCCGATCGGCCTCAAAACCGCCCGCAACCTCGCCCTGAAATGGGATTCCCACTGTGGGAGCGAGCCTGCTCGCGAACGCGATATTTCAGACACGTCAGTATTGATTGATCCACCGCATTCGCGAGCAGGCTCGCTCCCACAGGGTTTGGTGTCGCCTGTGGTGTTGGCGTTGGGTCAGGGGGATGTGCGGCTTGTTGCGCGTGTCTCTGGGGATACGCATCTATTGCTGGAAATCGGCGAGCCGGAGCTCAATCTCGTCCTGCGCTTCCGCGCCCACGCCCTCATGCAAGCCTTGGAACACAAAGCCCTGCACGGCGTGATCGACCTCACCCCCGGCATTCGCTCGCTGCAAATCCATTACCAGCCGGAGCAACTGCCGCTCGCCGATCTGCTCGGCATCATCGCCGGCGAATGGGACGCGGTGTGCGCCGCCAACGACCTGCAAGTGCCGTCGCGCATCGTCCATTTGCCGTTGTCCTGGGATGATCCGGCCTGCCAATTGGCGATTGAGAAATACATGACCACCGTGCGCAAGGATGCGCCGTGGTGCCCGAGCAATCTGGAGTTCATCCGCCGCATCAACGACCTGCCGAACCTCGACGAAGTGCAGCGCACCGTATTCGATGCGAGCTACCTGGTGATGGGCCTCGGCGATGTCTACCTCGGTGCGCCGGTGGCCACGCCGCTCGATCCGCGCCACCGTTTGGTGACCACCAAATACAACCCGGCGCGCACCTGGACGGCCGAGAATTCGGTGGGCATCGGCGGCGCTTATATGTGCGTGTACGGCATGGAAGGCCCGGGTGGTTATCAGTTTGTCGGGCGTACCTTGCAGATGTGGAATCGCTACCGCGAAGTGGCGGCGTTTGACGGTAAACCGTGGCTGCTGCGCTTCTTCGATCAGATCCGTTTCTACCCGGTCAGCGCTGAAGAACTGCTGCGCATCCGCCGCGATTTTCCGCTGGGGCGCTTCGATCTGAACATCGAACACAGCCAGCTCAACCTCGCCGATTACCAAGCGTTTCTCAGTCGTGAAGCCGAGGGCATCAGCGCCTTTCGCGCTCAGCAACAGGGTGCCTTCAATGCCGAACGCGAACGCTGGATCGCCAGTGGTCAGGCGCATTTCGACAGTGAAGAAGCGGTGGTCGAATCCAGCGAGGACGCGCTGCTGGCGGAGGGTGAACACAGCGTCGACAGCCACATCGCCGGCAATCTCTGGCAGGTGCAGGTCGAGGCTGGCAGCCGTGTTGCGGCCGGCGATGTGCTGGTGATTCTCGAGTCGATGAAGATGGAAATCCCGCTGCTCGCGCCGATGGCCGGCGTGGTGCGCGAGATCCGTGTGCAACCCGGTTCGGCGGTGCGTGCGGGACAACGGGTCGTGGTGCTGGAACTCGACTGAAGCCAATTGAATAAGGATCAACTCATGAATCTGCAACTCGATGTTCTGCGCCAGGCGTACCGCAATGGTGACACCACACCGCGTCAACTGCTGCCGACACTGCGCGACAAAGCAGCCGCGCTGAACCCGGATTATCACCTGTTCATCCACCTGCTCAGCGTCGCCGAACTGGAGCCGTATCTGGCGGCCCTCGATGGTCGTGATCCCGACAGTCTGCCGCTGTACGGCGTGCCGTTTGCGATCAAGGACAACATCGATCTGGCCGGCATTCCGACCACCGCCGCGTGCCCGGATTTTGCTTATGTGCCGGAGCGCTCGGCGACCATCGTCGAGCAACTGATCGCGTTGGGCGCGATTCCGCTGGGCAAGACCAACCTCGATCAATTTGCCACGGGGCTCAATGGCAGCCGCTCGCCTTATGGCGCCTGCCCGAACAGCGTATTGCCGGAATATCCATCGGGCGGTTCCAGCGCCGGTTCGTCGCTGGCGGTGGCCTTGGGCGTGGCGAGTTTTGCTTTGGGCACCGACACCGCAGGCTCCGGTCGGGTGCCGGCGGCGTTGAATAATCTGCTCGGATTGAAGGCCAGCAAGGGGCTGATCTCCACCGCCGGTGTGGTGCCGGCGTGCCGTACGCTGGATTGCGTGACCACGTTTACCGCAACGGCGCGTGAGGCCAGCCAGTTGTTGGCGTTAACGGCGAAACTCGATCCGCGCGATGAGTACAGTCGCCGCAATCCGTCGTGGAATGACGCCTCGGCGTTTGGTGCGCCGCGGCCGTTTCGTTTCGGTGTGCCGCGTGCGCAGGATCTGCAGTTTTTCGGCTGTGTCGAAGGGCCGCTGTTGTTCGGCGATGCCATTGATCAACTCAAAGCCTTGGGTGGCGAAGCGGTTGAACTGGATCTGACGCCATTTCTTGAAGCGGCGCGTTTGCTTTACGAAGGGCCGTGGGTCGCCGAGCGTTACAGCGTTGCCGGCGAATTGATGGAACAGAATCCGCAAGCCGTTTTGCCGGTGATCCGCGCCGTGCTGGCCAAAGCCCCGGCGGTGAGCGGCGTGCAGACTTTCCGCGCGCAGTACCGACTGCAAGCGTTGAAAGCGCTGTGCGATCAAGCACTCGAAGGTCTCGACTGTGTGCTGACGCCGACCATCGGCCGCCCGGTGACACTCGCCGAACTGCACGCCGAACCGGTGCTGCGCAATTCCGAACTGGGTTACTACACCAACTTCATGAACCTGCTCGACTACGCCGCCGTCGCCGTGCCGAGCGGATTTATGGCTAACGGGATGCCGTGGGGCGTGACGTTGTTTGGGCGGGTGTTTACCGATCAATATCTGTTGAGTGTGGCGGATGCGATGCAGCGTCAGCAGGACACTGCATTGCCGAAACCCGCGAACGTAGCGCGCAATGATCGTGCGCGAATCGTCGTGTGTGGCGCGCATCTGCAAGGGTTGGCGTTGAACTGGCAACTGACGCAGCGCGGTGGGCAGTTGCTGGAAACCACGCTGAGCTCGCCGGATTATCAACTGCATGCCTTGGCCGGCAGCCCGCCATTGCGTCCGGGAATGGTGCGGGTGAAAGACGGCGGCGTGGCGATTGCGGTGGAGGTGTGGGAGTTGCCGAGCAGCGAGTTGGGTTCGTTTCTGACCGGGATTCCGGCGCCGCTGGGATTGGGTAAGGTGCAATTGGCGGATGGGCGCTGGGAGAGTGGGTTTATTTGTGAGCAGTATGGTCTTGAAGGCGCCAAAGACATCAGCCACCTCGGCGGCTGGCGGGCCTACCTGAAAACCCAGGCCTGACCGCCATCTGTAGGAGTGAGCCTGCTCGCGATAGCGGTATGATATTCACCGAAGATGTGACTGATCTACCGCTATCGCGAGCAGGCTCACTCCTACAGGGACAGCGTAGCAACATGGAAAGACAGGAACGACCATTCGCGCCGCACATGAAGCAGTTATTTCCCCGCAGTCCCACTAGAATGCATGCCATCGGGCCACTGCCAACGGAACTGCCATGCCGCATCGATCTGCGCTGTACTCCCAACGCTCGCTGGTACTCACGCTGATCGCCCTGCTCGGCGCCGGTTTCCTTGCCACGTCCCTGCTGAGCTACTACGCCTCGCGCGCCTCGATCCGCGACAACATCGTCAACACCGAGCTGCCGCTGACCTCCGACACGGTCTATTCGGAAATCCAGAAAGACCTCGTCCGACCGATCCTGATTTCCTCGATGATGTCCCGCGACACCTTCATGCGCGACTGGGTGGTCAACGGCGAACAAAACCCCGAGCAAATGACCCGCTACCTCAACGAGGTCATGACCCATTACGGCGCCTACACCGCGTTTTTCGTCTCCAACAGCACCCTCACCTACTACCACGCCAAAGGCGTGCTCAAGCAGATCAAAGTCGAAGAACCGCGCGACGCCTGGTACTTCCGCGTGCGCGACATGAAGGATCCCTACGAGATCAACGTCGACCCGGATCTGGCCAACAAGGACAACCTGACCTTCTTCATCAACTACAAAGTCTACGACTACCACGACCGATTCATCGGCGCGGCCGGCGTCGGTCTGACCGTCGACGCAGTGATCAAGCTGATCGACAAATACCAGCAGCGCTATCAACGCAGCGTGTACTTCGTCGACACCTTTGGCCGACTGGTGCTGACCGGCGCCGAAGGTGGCCCGGAAGGCGCACACATCGGCCAGGGTCTTGGCGAAATCGAGAGCATGAAAAGTCTGGTCAGTCAGTTGCCGAAACCGCACAGCGGCAGCTACGAGTATTCCGCTGAAGGCCAGGGGCATTTTCTCAACGTGCGCTTCATTCCCGAGCTGAACTGGTACCTGTTCGTCGATAAACGCGAAGACGGTGCATTGAGCGAAATCCGTCAGTCGCTCTATCTCAATCTGTTGATCTGCTTGCTGGTGACGCTGAGCGTGTTGGCGTTGCTCAATCGCGTGATCAAACGCTATCAGCGCAAGATCCAGGCGCAGGCGACCCTCGACAGCCTTACCGAACTGCCCAACCGTCGCGGCTTCGACCTGCTCGCCGCGCAAGCCCTGCACGAAGCGCAACGCGAGACCAAACCGCTGACGGCGTTGCTGATCGACCTCGATCACTTCAAAGCGCTGAACGACACCTACGGGCACATGGCCGGTGATCAGGTGTTGATTGGCTTCGCCCGCGATCTGCAAAGTTGCCTGCGCCACGCCGACATCGTCTGCCGTTGGGGCGGTGAGGAATTTATCGTGTTGCTGAAAGACACCGACGGCGACACCGGTCAGAACATCGCCGAGAAAATTCGTCAGCACGTCGAACAACAGGAATATGCCTACAACGGTCACACCCTGAATCTGACGGTGAGCATCGGCGCCACCACCCTGCAACGCGATGACACCTTGCACAGTCTGCTGTCGCGGGCCGATCATGCGATGTACCGGGCCAAACAAACCGGCCGCAACCGCACCTGCGTGGAAATGCCTCACTCGACTTATGCCTGATTCCGACGTTAAACCCGACCATTGCCCGGCCTGCGGCGCCCGCAACGACTGCAGCCTGGCCGACCCGCGTACCGCCGACCGCGAATGCTGGTGCTACGGCGTGAGCATCGACCCGGCGGTGCTCGAAGCGCTGCCGCCAGCACTGCGCAACCAATCGTGCCTGTGCCCGCGTTGCGCGCAGGTCGAGGCGCAACTGCAAGCGGCCAAGCGGCCGATCCCGTAAGATGCGCGCCCCTTCATTGATCGAACACTGAACATGCGCGTCGACCGTTTCCTCAGCAATCTACCGCGCTTCAACCGTCAACAGGTGCGCCTGTTGCTGGTGGAAAAGCGCGTGCGGATTGACGGAAAAGTCGTCAGCGATCCGCACAGCGAGGTGCTGGAATTCAGTCGTGTCGAGGTTGATGACGAAGTGCTGCAAGTCGGCAAACCGGCACGCTATTTCATGCTGCACAAACCGCCCGGTTGCGTCAGCGCAACCCGCGATCCGCAGCATCCGACTGTGCTCGACCTGATCGATGAGCCGGACAAGGACGACCTGCATATCGCCGGGCGTCTGGACTTCAACACCACCGGGCTGATGCTGATCACCAACGACGGCGCATGGTCGCGGCGCTTGACCCAGCCACAGACCAAACTGCCGAAGGTCTATTACGTCGAGACCGAGCAGGAAATTGGCGCGGAATATGCGATCACCTTTGCCGAGGGGATTTACTTCGCGTTCGAGGATCTGACCACGCAGCCGGCGCAACTGGAGCTGCTCGGCCCACGCTCGGCGCGGTTGAGCATCGTCGAGGGGCGTTACCATCAGGTGAAGCGCATGTTTGGTTTCTTCAACAACAAAGTCCTGCGCTTGCACCGTGAATCCATGGGGCTGTTGCAGCTTGATGACGCGCTAAAACCGGGCGAGTACCGCGCTTTGCGCACCGAAGAGATTCATTTGTTCTAAGCCCGCGACCGCTCAGCAGAAGTTGTCGAACAATTTACCAACGGCACTTGCGCGATCCTGCCTCCCCTGCTTGAATCAGGACGTCGGCCGAAATGTGACCGACGAGTCACAACATACCTCTAAGAAACTTTTTGTCGGTCGTCAGCCCCAAGGGCTGCGCCTCAGCCGACAAACTGCCCGCCAATAACAATACCCGTCGACCTGCCTTATCGGATCGACATGGGCCAAGCAAATTCCAGGCGTATGCCTACCTGTCACAAAGCTCGTGCAATCTCACCATTGCGCGCATACCCGCTTGCTTGCCAGGAGTCTTATGACATGAGGCCAGAAATCGCTGTGCTGGATATACAGGGTCAGTATCGGGTTTACACGGAGTTCTATCGCGCAGACGCCGCAGAAAAGACCATCATTCTGGTCAACGGCTCGATGGCCACGACTGCGTCGTTTGCACAAACCGTGAAGAACCTGCACCCGCAATTCAACGTGGTCTGCTACGACCAGCCCTACGCGGGTCGGTCAAAAGCCCACAACCGCCACGAGAAACATCTGACAAAGGAAGTCGAAGGGCAAATCCTGCTGGAGCTGATTGACCACTTTGGCGCAGAGCACGTGCTGTCGTTTTCCTGGGGCGGTGCTGCGACCCTGGTCGCCCTCGCCCACCAGCCTCGGCGTATCGAACGGGCGGTGATCAGCTCGTTCTCGCCGGTGATCAACGCGCACATGCTCGACTACCTTGAACGTGGCGTCGACTACCTCGGCCAGCGCGACGGCGACCGCGTCGGCCATCTGGTCAACGACACCATTGGTAAACATTTGCCTTCGCTGTTCAAGCGCTTCAACTATCGCCACGTCAGCAGTCTGGCCGAGCACGAATACGGGCAGATGCATTTCCACATCAGCGACGTGCTGCACAGCGACCGGCAGTGCTACTTGAACGCGGCGAAAAAGATCAACGTGCCAGTGCTGTTTTTAAACGGCGAATGGGACGAATACACCGCCGCCGACGATGCGCGCCTGTTCGGCAACCACGTCGCGCAGAGCACCTTCACCACCCTGCAAGCCACCGGGCATTTTCTCGATATGGAGCACAAAGCGGCGTGCCGCGATAGCCAGAACGCCTTGCTCGGCTTTCTGAAACCGGCGCAGCAAACCAGCCGAACGCGTTACTCGTTTGTTCAGGATCAACATGCATTGGCTATTTGAAAAAGTGTCGTCGCGCGCGAGCCTGCGGGGTTGAGCTTTTGATTTGCGACCCGCAGTGCTCGCCCGCGATTGAGCGTTTTCAACGCTTCAAAGGCTTATTTTGCAAAAGAAACTTCAAATCCGTGGCCGAGTCTGGTACAAAGTCAGCCGCTCTGAGCGGGTATAGTTTAATGGTAGAACAGTAGCTTCCCAAGCTTCCGACGAGGGTTCGATTCCCTCTACCCGCTCCAATCAGATTTTGTCTCACGTCGTGATTTTTTGACGGGGGATGCAGGAATACAGAAAACCGGCCTATAGGGCCGGTTTTTTTGTGTCTGGGGTTTGTAGAGTTCGATATTCCGTAGGTTTTCTCTCCTCGCCTCGTCTTGTCACTCCTTGCAAAACAAACCTCGGTTTTCTAGTTCAGATGCCTTCTAACCTGAAGCTGGGGCTGCTACCTCGCCCTGTTCCTTTGACATCAGTGATTGCATCACTGGACATTGACGACTAACATCTCCCAAAACGGGAGGAGGCATGGATGCGGATAATGGCAAGATCAACTTTGCGGCAATTCTGGGAAAGCCATCCTGCTTTCGCTGACTCCGAGACACCGCTTGTTGAATGGTATCGCCACATGGAAAAGGCCGAATACCGTACGCCACAGGCAGTAAAAGCCGAACTGAGAACCGCAAGCATCCTTAAAGGCGCAAGAGTGGTGTTCAATATCGGCGGTAACAAGTATCGAGTGATTTTGGCGATCGACTATCAACGGCAGCTCGGCTTCATCCGCTTCGTTGGCAGCCATGCCCAATATGACCAGATCAACGCGGAGACCGTGTAATGAACATCAAACCCATTCGGAGTCCGGAAGACCTCGCCGCCGCGTTTGTACGCATGGAGCAGCTGTGGGGCGCCGAACTCAATTCGCCTGAGGGCGACGAGCTGGAAATTCTCGCATTGCTGATCGAGAAGTACGAAGACCAGCATTTTCCAATGCCACCTTCCGACCCGATTGAAGCGATTAAATTTCGCATGGAACAGCAGGGGTTGACGCCACGTGATCTGGAACCGTTCATTGGCACCAGTGGACGCGTATCCGAGGTATTGAATCGCAAGCGCAAACTGAGCCTGTCGATGATCAAGCGCTTGCATGAAGGCTTGCGAATCCCCTATGAGAGCTTGCTTGCAGGGGCTTGAATGCTTCTGGCTGCAAGATAAACCGGTTTTAAAGGCCGGTTTTTTTGTGTCTGGGGTTTGGTAAAAAATCGAGCGCAAATCCTTGAAACACACCCTCCTCACCCTCCCCTGAGCCTTACCTAGACTGCACTAAGCCGATGCGCCCATCAAAGGACGATGACCGCTCAGGGATTAGCATGTTGATCACGATAATTCAGTAGGTATAGTACCCACCAAGCACACCACAAGGAGGTGTTGTGAATAGCCGTTTTTTAATCGGCCAACTCGTCGCAGACGGTTGGTATCTGGTGAGGATCAGAGGCAGTCACCATCACTTCAAGCATCCGAGCAAACCCGGCTTGGTCACTGTGCCGCATCCGAAGAAGGATCTGCTCAAAAAAACGGCCATCAGTATTTTGCAGCAGGCGCTGCTTTGACTCACTCAGTCAGTTGCGCCATGGAGGACTACACACATGCTTTATCCGATTGCGATTTCAATAGGTGATGACGAACACGCCTGGGGCGTGGAAGTGCCGGACATTCCTGGCTGTTTTTCCGCAGGTGATGACCTCGACGATGCTGTCGCCATGGCTCGCGAAGCGATCGAAGGCCATTTCGAGATTCTGGCCGAGGACGGTGCGCCTATCCCGTCTGCCAGCAAACTGGGCGTGAATGTGGCCAATCCGAAATATGCCGGTTGCGCGTGGGCGGTGGTGGACATCGACGTGGTCAAATATTTGGGCAAAGCCCAGAAGCTCAACATCACCCTGCCGGGGCACCTGCTTAATCGTATTGATGAGTATGTGTTGCACCATCCGGAAGAAAAGAGCCGCTCGGGGTTTCTCGCGTCGGCGGCTTTGAAGGTGTTGCAGCAGGGTTGAATTCGTCTTTGTCTTAACAGGCATTGGAACTGAGCCATTCACTGCAACAACATTTTGAAAGAGTACTCATCCCATGACGCAAAACATCTACGACGATCCCGAGTTTTTCCAGGGCTACAGCCAGATGAACCGCTCCATCGGCGGGCTTGATGCCGCGCCGGAATGGCCGGCGCTCAAGGCATTGTTGCCGGCCATGCATGGTTTGAATGTGGTCGATCTGGGTTGTGGTTATGGCTGGTTCAGCCGTTGGGCGAGTGAGAACGGTGCCGCCAATGTGCTGGGTCTGGATGTTTCGGAGAAGATGCTGGAGCGCGCGCGGCAGACAACGGTGGCGACGAATATCCGTTATGAACGTGCCGATCTTGAGCAGCTCGACCTGCCGGTTTGCAGTGTTGATCTGGCGTACAGTTCACTGGCGCTGCACTACATCAAGAACTTGTCGGGGCTGTTTGCTCATCTGTATGCGGCGTTGAAACCGGGTGCGCACTTTGTGTTTTCCATCGAGCATCCGATCTTTATGGCCCCGCGTAATCCAGGGTGGCTGGTTGATAGCGAGGGCAACAAGCGTTGGCCGCTGGACGGTTATCAGATGGAAGGTGAGCGGGTGACCCATTGGTTGGCGGAGGGCGTGATCAAGCAGCATCGCACGATCGGGACGCTACTCAATTCGTTGATTGAGGCGGGGTTCACCATTCGTCATGTCAATGAATGGGGGCCGAGTGATGCCGAGGTGGCGGCACAACCGGCGCTGGCGGAAGAGCGGGAGCGACCGATGATGATGCTGGTCGCGGTGCAGCGCTGAACGGATTCAACCTTGGAATAGCCCCTCACCCTAGCCCTCTCCCAGAGGGAGAAGGAACTGACCGAGATGCCTGTTCGAGCTACATCGACCTGGGATATTCAGCCGAACTGAAATTCTGAAAAACACCCAATTCAGCTCCCTCTCCCTTGGGAGAGGGCTGGGGTGAGGGGCTCGCTTGACGCCACCCCACCGCTCTCAAGTCGAACAAAGCATTCGTTCGTTTCAGCGAGTAGCAACAATAAACAACCGCGGAAACGGCAACAGCACCGACCCATCCGCCAACGCCGGATAAGCCTTCGCGACTTCCCTCAGGTATTGCTCCAGATATTCCGCCCGCTCCGCTTCAGTCAGCGGACTCAAAAACGGAATCAACCCGCTACCCTTGAACCACTCAACCACCCCTGCCGCGCCAGCCGACAATTGATGGTGATACGTCGTGCGCCAGACATCGACCCGCGCACAATGCGGCCGCAGCATCGAGAAATAATCGCTGGCACTCGCCATGTCCGTTCGCTGCCCCGCCGCGCCGGCGAGCTTCGCGGCCCATGGGCCATTCGCGGCGACTTCACGCATCAAGCGGTGAGACGGTTCGTTGAGGTTATCCGGCATCTGAATCGCCAGACTGCCGCCCGCCGACAACTTGTTGGCCAACGCGGGCAACAACGCTGCGTGATCCGGCACCCATTGCAACACGGCATTGGCGAAGATCACATCAAACGGCCCGGCGTCCGCCCATTGATCAATCTCAGCCACTTCGAACTGCAACTGCGGTAAACGCTTGCGTGCCGCGTCGATCATGTCCGGCGAGCTGTCCAGCCCGCAGACCTGCGCCTCAGGAAAACGCTGCAGCAGAAGCTCCGTCGAATTGCCCGGGCCACAACCGATATCAACTACCGATCGCGCTTCTGCCGTGGGAATCGCCGCCAGCAGATCGCGGGCCGGACGGGTGCGTTCATCTTCGAAAGCGACGTATTGCTTGGCGGACCAACTCATTGCGTTCTCCTGTAAGGCGTTTGCTTCAAAACCTGGAAAAAACAGCTGCCGCTACCATACCGTGATCCAACTGGCCGGCGCTGTCCTACCAACGTCCGGTTCCATTCGCTGATTTGTAATTAGAATTTTCACAACGCCGTCATTGTCTGAATTTCATGCACTCCCCCCAATAAGGAATACGGCTATGAAATTCGCGAAGATTTCCCAGAAGCTTGCTCTGTGGGCCGGTAGCCCGAAGACGTTTATGGGGGCGTTGATCCTGATAGGGCTATGGGGGTTGAGCGGGCCGATCTTTAATTACAACGATACGTGGCAACTGATCATCAACACCTCGACCACGATCATCACCTTTCTGATGGTATTTCTGATCCAGAACACGCAGAACCGTGACACTGACATTCTGCATTTGAAGATTGATGAGTTGCTGCTGGTGACCAAGGAAGCGCAGAACGCGATGCTCGGGCTGGAAGCGCTGGATTTGAAACAGCTGGAGGCGTTGCGCAGGCATTACCGCTCGTTGGGCGAGGGCGAGGTGTTTAACCTTGAAGGGCTGGGTGAGAAGAGCAAGTCGAAGCAGGATTTGAATGAGTGCTAGGTTTATCGGGCGAATGAAAACAAAACACTTGTGGCGAGGGGATTTATCCCCGTTGGGCTGCGAAGCAGCCCCTTATCCTGCTACCGAATTCAACCTGACACACTGCATTGAATGGTTTAACGACTGCTGCGCAGCCCATCGGGGATAAATCCCCTCGCCACAGGGGATCTGTGTTGTCTGTGAGATTAGCGGCTGGCCTGTAAGGCTCGGGCCATTTCCAGGTGATTCTGCAGTTTCGGCAGGGTTTCGTCGGCGAAGGCTTTGATCTCAGGCACATCGGTGGTCTGCGCTTCCTGCTCGATCTGCTGAATGGCCTCTTCGGTGGCTTTAACCTGACTCGCGGCATAGGCCTGGTCAAACGTCGCGCCGTCCTTCACCTCTGGAATCAGCTCTTTAGCCTTGTCGGCGATTTCTTCGCGCGGCGCGATCGGCAAATCGAGCTTCTTGGCAATTTTCGCCAGATGCTGATTGGCGGTGGTGCGGTCATTGATCACCACGATGGTGTAATCCTTGACCTCTTTGGATTCGGTTTTCCCGTGGGCCAAGCGGCTGGCTTCGATATCAGCCATGCCTTTGGCCGACGCATCGTTGATGAAATCGGCAGGCGACTGGGCAAAAGCACTGGTGGCGCACAGGCTCAACAGCGAAACAACACTCAAATTGCGTAAACGGGTGGCCATCCGGCTCATGGTCGCGCCCTCCTTTTCTCAAAATTCAAGCGGGAGCTTACGCCCCCGCCTCTCAATCAAAACGACTTCACTGACTACTTCGATTTCTGACCGGGCTTGCGGCCCATTTCTGTTTTCGCAGGGTCTTTGTCGACAGTCGTTGTAGTGGTTTTCCCACCTTTGCGACCGGCTTCAGACGCCTTCGTTCGATCGTTAGCGAAGTTTCCCGAGTTCGAGTTTCTTGAATTAGGCATGATTCTCTACCTCTTGGTAATGATCGTGGCGAGCAGGTGCCCGCCTAGATTGAGAATTTTCTGGCCGGCAAAGGTTTAGAAAAGTTGTCGATGCACTGACGAACGGTGAAGCGCAATAAGCTAATAAGCTAATGCAGCGCCCGATGATTGCCGCGCTGCGCGATGTACAGTCACCTTCAAGCCTTGTTCGGCATCAGCCCCGGCAACGCATGCACCAGCGCGTTGATGGCGAAACCGATGAACATCACCCCGCACAACCGGGTGATCAGCAACTCGTGGCGCTGATACAGCGTGCGCACCCGCTGCGCGCCGACAACACCAATGAGAATAGCGTAGGCGAGCAGCCCGCCAAGGAAGCTCAGGGCGATCAGCGCCGGCAGCATCGACCAGTTGAGCAACTCGGCACGGCTCGACAGCAGCGCAGTAAACGTCGCCACCGCCACCGGGTACGCCTTGGGATTGGTCAGCCCGAACAGAATGCCGTGCCAGAATGGATTGCGCGCCGCGCCCTGCGGCTCGTCCGCATTGCGTCGCTGCGCCCGCACCGCGCGCCAGCCGAGCCAGAACAAGTACAGACCGCTGAGCACGCCGAGCACGTCGAATGCCGTGCTGCCGATTTCCCGCGCACCAACAATCGCGATCAGCGCCGTACTGCACCAGACCACATCGCCAAGCAGATGCCCGCAGAGAAACCCCGCCCCGGCCCGTCGCCCATGGGCCGCGCCAATACCGAACACCGCCAGCACACCCGGCCCCGGCGTGATGCCGTAAATGAAACCCGAGGCCAGAACGGCCATTAGCAACGATAGAGTCATGGAAAACCTGCAAGCGCCAGAACACGTGGCGGCCAGCCTATATCAGCCGATTGCGCCTGATCACTGCCCGTCGTAAAAACGCATGCCGGTGTACGGTTTCTGCCGACACGCTGCGAGTCGCGAGGCCAGATCGCCGACGTGAGCTTCGAGCTTGTGGCCATCAGGATCGAGGAAGTAGAACGACGCACCTTCGCTGCGGTTATCGCGCCATTCCCGCACGTTTGCTACTTTTAGCGTTTGTACGAATAGCGCAAAATCCGCAGCGTTGAGGCTGAAGGCGTAATGGGTGTAGTCGGCGCCCGGCTCGCTTGTGCGTAATGGATCGAGCGACAGGCACAGCCACAGCCCCGGAAGCGAAAGATAGGCACCGGCGTCCCACGTCGCCTCGACGCGCAACTGCAATACGTCACGATAAAACGCCAGACTGCGGTTCAGATCGCTGACGGCGAGGGTCAGGTGGTTGAGGCCAGTGAGCATCGGATCAGTAACCTCTGAGGTCTTCGGAAGTAAGGTTCAGACTTCACTGTCACGTCCCACTCCTTGATGACTGTTCAGCCGCGCACTATCCCCTCCTCAATCTTCCGATTCAACCAATTCAACGCTTGATCCCCACCCCGTCGCTTGTGCCAGGCCAGCACAAACGTAAACGGCGGAATATCAAACGGTGGCGGCACAACAATCAAATCCCCATGCACCAAATCGCGCACGCTGCGCGATGACACGGTGAGAATCAAATCCGTGCCACTGATCAACTGCGGCGCGACGTTCCAGTGCGGCAGGCTGATCGCGACGCGACGGCGTTCGCGCAGTGTCGTCAGGGCTCGCTCGATTTCCGGTGTGCCACTGCCGCGCATTTCCAGCAGTACGTGTGGGCGCGACAGGTAGGTGGGCAGATCGAGCACGCCGTTGGCCGGCAGGGTATGGCGGTCGAGCAGGCAGACGTAGCGTTCTTCGAACAGCAGCGTGCTGCGCAATTCGTGGGGCATTTCCGGGAAGACGCCGGCGGCGACGTCGATATCGCCATTGAGCACGCCTTCGAGCATGCCTTCGCGGCTGGCATGGCTGATTTGCAGGTCGATGCCCGGCGCTTCGCGGCGCAGGGTTCGGATCAGATCGGGGAGGATGATCGCCGCGCCGTAGTCCGACATTGCTACGCGAAAGGTGCGTCGGGCGCTGGCCGGATCGAAGGTGTTTGGTGCCAGCAGCGATTGCACTTGGGCCAGCGCTTCGGCGAGCGGCGCGACCAGTTCCAGCGCTCGCGCGGTGGGCGCCAGGGTTGCGCCGGCGCGCACCAGCAGCGGATCGCCGAGCAAATCGCGCAGACGCGCCAGCGCATGACTGACCGCCGGTTGGCTGAGGTGCAGGCGCTCGGCGGCGCGGGTGACGTGCTGCTCGCTGAGCAAGGCGTCGAGGATCACCAGCAGGTTGAGATCGATGCGGCGCAGATCATTCATCTGATGCATGTTCTTGATGACGAAACGGAATTTAAATCTGCGCGACGAATACTCTAGAGTCCAGCAAAACCTGTTGGAGAATGATCATGAGTACGTTGCAGTGGGCCGGTCTGTTGGCGTTGGCCGCGTTTGCCGGGGCGGTGGTGCCGTTTCAGAGCGCGATCAACAGCAACCTGGCGCGCGGATTGGGCCATCCATTGTGGGCGACGTTGGCGTCGTTGCTGGTGAGTGTGCTGGTGTTGTTGCCGGTGATTTTGGCGTTGCGGCTGCCGCTGCCGTCGCTGGCGTTTATCAGCAAGGCGCCGATTTGGATGTGGGCCGGCGGTGCGTTTGGGGTTTGTTTTGTCGCGCTGGCGGTGGTGTTGCTGCCTAAGCTCGGGGCTTCGGGGTTTGTGGCGTTGGCGCTGGCTGGGCAGGTGCTGGCTTCGATGCTGCTGGATCACTTTGGCTTGTTTGGGTTGGTGGAGAAACAGCTGACGTTGCCGCGGGTGTTTGGCGCGGTGTTGTTGATTGCGGGGGTGGTGTTGATTCAGTTTGGCAACTCGCCGGAAAGAGTTTTGGCACCGCAATAAAGATCAAAAGATCGCAGCCTTCGGCAGCTCCTACAGGATTGGATTCGCACTCTGTAGGAGCTGCCGAAGGCTGCGATCTTTTCAGCGGCTCAATATTTATCGAGCGTGCGCAATTTCTGCGGCAACCCCCACAACAGCAGCGCCGCTGCAATCAACGCCGCCACGCCGATGACATACAGCGCCGGGGTGGTGCTGCCGGTGAGATCCTTGATCCGCCCGACCATCACCGGGCTGACGATGCCGCCGAATTGCCCCAGCGTATTGATCACCGCAATCCCGCCCGCCGCACCTGCGCCGGCACCGGCCAGCAACTTCGGTGGCAGCGTCCAGAAGCTCGGAATAGCGGCGATGATGCCGGCGCCGAGCAAGCCGAGGGCGACGATCAGGAACGTGGTGTGATCGGCGAAAATCCCCGCACTGAAGAACCCGATCGCGCCAACCACCACCAACCCCGCGACAAACTTGCGGCGCTCGCCGGTTGCGTCCGACAACCGCCCGATCACGATCATGGTGATCGCACCGCAGATGTACGGAATGGCGGTCAGCAGACCGATCATCACCGGGCTCTCGGTGCCGGCGCTGCGAATCAGTTGTGGCGCCCAGAAATTCAGTCCGTAAGACGCGACCTGAATCAAAAAGTAGATCAGCCCCAAGGTCAGAAAACCCGGAATCCGTAGCGCCGCCAGCAACGAACCGCCGCTCTTGTGCGGTTCGTGATGGGCAATGCGGCTGGACAGCAATTTTTTCTCGTCAGCGGTCAGCCAGTGCGCGTCCTCGATGCGATCCTTGAGAAGCGTCAGCACTAGAAACCCTAGGCCGATGCACGGCAGACCACCGAGCAGAAACAGCCAGTGCCAGCCACGCATCTGCATCACACCGTCGAGATGTTCGAGTACCAGCCCGGAGAACGGTGCGCCGACCAACCCGGCGAATGCAGAGGCAAGAAACAACAGGGAAGTGATTCGTCCACGGAACTGCTGCGGGAACCACAGCGTCAGGTAATACAACACGCCCGGCGCAAAACCGGCTTCCATCGCGCCGATCAAAAAGCGCAGCGCGTAGAACTGCCATTCGCTGGTGACGAAGACCATCAGCGCCGTCGCCACGCCCCACGACATCATGATCCGCGCGATCCAGCGCCGGGCGCCGACCTTGTAGAGCATCATGTTGCTCGGCACTTCGAACAGCACGTAACCGACCACAAACAGCCCGGCGCCGAGGCCGTAAGCGGTGTCGCTCAGGCTCAGGTCGGCTTGCAGCTGGAACTTGGCGAAGCTGATGTTGATGCGGTCGAAAAAGGCGAACAGGTAGCAGACCATGATCAGCGGCATCAGGCGCCAGGCGACTTTGCTGACCAGGGCTTTTTCGGCGTCGTGATCGACAGACGAGCTCGCGCCCGCCTCCATTACATTGAGGCTCATAGCTTTTCTCCAGGCGGACTGCCGGTGGGCGTCCGATTGTTTTTGTTGTCTGGTTATGACGCTGTTCCTGTAGGAGCCGAGCTTGCTCGCGAAGGCGTCAGGGCAGTCGCATCACTGCTGAATGACACACCGCATTCGCGAGCAAGCTTTGCTCCTACAGAGGGGGATTCAGGTGGGGATCGGGTGCAGGTCGCAATTGCGCCCGGCCTTGGCCAGTTGGCCGGGCACTTCGTGGCCGAGAAGATCCGGCAATCCGCGCGACAGCTTCAACAGCAGCGGCAAGTCGATGCCGGTATGAATGCCGATTTCATCGCACAAATTCACCAAGTCTTCAGTGCAAATATTGCCCGACGCCCCCGGTGCAAACGGACAGCCACCGAGACCGCCCAGCGCTGCATCAAATCGCCGCGCTCCTGCCTCGTATGCCGCCAGCACGTTGCACAACCCCAAACCCCGGGTGTTGTGGAAGTGCAGGGTCAGATCCGCCGCCGAAAGCCGCTGCAAAACCCGCCGTACCAAGCGATCCACCTGACGCGGATTGGCCATGCCAGTGGTGTCGGCGAGGGTGATGCCTTGAATGCCGATTTCCTGATAAGCGTCGACAATCTGCAGCACCCGATCCTCGTCAATCTTGCCTTCGAACGGGCAACCGAACGTCGTCGCGATACTGCCGTTGAGCCGCACACCCGAGCCATCGGCAAACGCAACAATGTCAGCAAACGCCGCCAGCGAATCCTCGCAACGCATGCGCATGTTGGCGAGGTTGTGCGTCTGACTGGCGGACATCACCAGATTCAGCTCATCGGCACCGGCCTCCAGTGCGCGCTGCGCGCCTTTGAGATTGGGGATCAGCGCGACGTAAATCACCTGCGGTTGACGCTGAATGCCTTGGAACACCTGCTCGCCATCACGCAGCGCCGGAATGGCTTTCGGCGACACAAACGAGCCGGCTTCGATGCGGCTGAAACCCGCCAGCGACAGTTGATCGATGAGCGCGATTTTGTCGACGGTTTCCACCCACGTCGGCTCGATCTGCAAGCCGTCGCGAGGCGAGACTTCCTGGACGATCAAGGTTTGCGAATAGTCGGAAATCATTGCACTACTCCCTGGCTTTTCAGGCGTTCGATGTCGAGTTCAGTCAGGCCGAGACCGGCGAGAATACCGTCGGTGTGCTGGCCGAGGGTCGGCCCAGACCAGTTCACGCCGCCGGGGGTTTCCGAGAGTTTCGGCACGATACCGGGCATCTTCACGGTTGCGCCGCCGGGCAGTTCGGCGTCGAGCAGCATGCCGCGCGCCTGATAGTGCGGATCGGCGACGATGTCGGCCACCGAATAGATGCGCCCGGCCGGGACTTCGGCAGCTTCGAGAGCGGCGAGCACGTCGTTGATCGGCAGGCTGCTCGTCCAGTGAGTGATCGCGGCGTCAAGCATGCCACTTTTGGCCGCACGGCCGTCGTTGTGGGCGAATTCTTCGGCGTCAGCCAGATCATCGCGACCGATGGTTTGCATCAACCGCTTGTAGATCGGATCGCTGTTGCCGGCAATTACCACGTAAGCGCCGTCAGCCGTAAGGTACGTGTTGGACGGTGCAATGCCCGGCAACGCGCCGCCGCTGCGTTCGCGAACGTGGCCGAGCATGTCGTATTCCGGCACCAGACTTTCCATGACGTTGAACACGCTTTCGGCCAGCGACACATCGACGATCTGGCCACCGCCCTGCCCGGTTTTGACCCGCAGCAGCGACATCAACGCGCCGATCACCGCATGCAAGGAGGCCAGCGAATCGCCGAGGCTGACGCCCACTCGCGCCGGTGGCGAACCGGGGGTGCCGGTGGTGTAGCGGATACCGCCCATCGCCTCGCCGATCGCGCCGAAACCGGGGCGATCGCGGTAGGGGCCGGTCTGGCCATAACCGGAGATGCGCACGAGGGTGAGGTTGGGGTTGAGCGCGTGGAGCACGTCCCAGCCGAGGCCGAGTTTTTCCAGCGCGCCGGGGCGCAGGTTTTCGATGATCACGTCGGCGTCGGTCGCCAGTTGTTTGACCAGCTCGATGCCTTCCGGGGATTTCAGATTGAGCGCCAGCGACTGCTTGTTGCGCGATTGCAGGTACCACCACAGCGACGTGCCTTCGTGCAGCTTGCGCCATTTGCGCAGTGGGTCGCCCTGACCCATGGCTTCGATCTTGATCACCTCGGCGCCGAACTCGGCAAGCATGCGCGCGGCAAACGGCGCGGCGATCAGGGTGCCGATTTCGATCACTTTGATCGCACTCAGGGGGGCAGTCATCGCGGGGTACCTCTTGTTCTTGGAATATGCCGGCAAGACTAGAGGCGCGGTGATGAAGGAATCCAACCTTCGTTCGGCAAAGGGCGTTCGCGAAATGCGAACGCACCGCCCCTGTAGGAGCTGCCGAAGGCTGCGATCTTTTGATCTGTTGTTTCAAGAGCAAGATCAAAAGATCGCAGCCTTCGGCAGCTCCTACAGGGGGTATCTGCGACACAAATGATAGGTATATCAGCCTCGCAAATGCTCAAACAGCAACCGGCTCACCGGCGACAACCCCGCCTCATCGCGCACCACCACAATCAACGCGCGATCCGACCAGTCATCGGTCAACGGCACCGCGTGCAGCCCCAGCGCCTGACCAAACAACTCATACGCCCGCTGCGGCAAAATCCCGATGCCCATGTTGGCCTGCACCATCCGGCACACCGCATCAAACCCCGGCACATGAATGCGAATGCGCAGCACCTTGCCCGCCTGCCGCGCCGCCGCGTGGGTGCGCATGTTGATCGAACTGGCCGCGTGCAAACCGACGTAATCACTGTCCAGCGTTTCGGCAAACGCCACCGATTCACGCGCGGCCAACGGATGCTCCGGCAACATCACCACCACCAGTTTGTCCTCGCGGTACAGCACGCTGTGCAGGCCCTTGATGTCGCTGTCGTTGGAACAAATACCGAGATCCGCGACGCCATCGAGCACACCCTGAATCACCCCGGCACTGGGCCGTTCTTCAAGGTCAGTCTTGACCTGCGCATGCCGCGCGGAAAAGTCGCGCAAGTCTTCCGGCAGAAACTGAATGATCGCCGACAGGTTCGCCAGCATGCGCACATAGCCGCGCACACCGTGGCTGTGCTCGCCCAGTTCCAGGCCCATCTTCTCGACGTTAAACAACATCTGCCGCGCATGGTGCAGCAGCGTTTCCCCCGCCGGCGTCAGCGTCATGCCCTTGGCCTGGCGCACGAACAGGCTGATGCCCAGCGCTTCTTCCAGTTCCATCAAGCGCTTGCTCGCCGCCGACACCGCAATGGCTTCGCGCGCGGCGGCGCGGGTCAGCGTGCCCTCTTCATGCACGGCGACAAACAGTTGCAGGGTGATCAGGTCGAGGCGGCGAATCAGGCTTTTTTGCAGCATGGAAGTCTCGCTGGCGGGGACATTCGAGTCGGCAGGATAGCCCGGTTTTCGTTGAAGTCAGACATGTGATTAATCCGTCTACTTTCGTGGCTTCGCCCTACAAACAAAACTCCGTCGCCTCTCAGGATTCACGGAAACGGCCGATTTTTGTGCGACTTTTCGCTCTGTAAAGTCTGGCAACACACACAAATTGCAACACCCCATGGATCGCTACGCTCAAGGAATGTCGCCTGTGAATCTTCCGTTGCACACCACGAATCAGTATTCCAATTTCCGCAAGATCATCGCCCTCGCCGACTACGATTGGGACATCGCCGAACAGGGCAAAGTCGCTGGCCTCAATGTCGAAGTAAAAAGTCCGAATCACCTGCTCGATCAGTACGGGCGTGAATTCCATCACTTCTGCACGACCTCTTATCTGGGGCTCGATCATCACCCGGCCCTGCTCGAAGGCGCCATCGCCGCCCTGCGTGAAACCGGCAGCTTGCGCGTCGCCAATTCGAAGAACCGCTGCAAACTGGCGATTCTCGAGCAGTACGAAAACGAGCTGTCGCAACTCTTTGATACGGTCTGTCTGAGCACTTTGTCGTGCAGCGCTGCCAGCGCGGGGATCCTGCCGTTGCTGGCCAGCGGCGTGTTCACCGAAGGTCAGCCGCCGGTGATGGTATTCGACCGCCACGCGCACTACTCGATGAATCATTTGAAAGCCGCGTGCGCCGATGAAACCCGCGTGGTCACCGCGCCGCACAACGACATGGATTTTCTCGAACGCACCTGCCAGCAACACGGTCGCGTGGCGTATGTCGCTGACGGCGCGTACAGCATGGGCGGCGTCGCCAACATGGAAGGTCTGTTGTATCTGAAGGATCGCTACGGGCTGTTTCTGTATCTGGATGATTCCCATGCGTTGTCGGCGGTCGGTCAGCACGGCGCCGGGCTTGTGCGGCCACGGGTGGCGGCGCTGGAAGAGGATTGCCTGATCGTCGCGTCACTGGCCAAGTCGTTTGGTGCCAGCGGCGGTTTGGTGATGCTGGGCAGTGAGCGGCAGAAAACCCTGATCCAGCGTTACGGCGGGCCAAGCAACTGGTCGCAGAGTCTCAACTGCGCGGCGATCGGTGCCGGCAGAGCGTCGATCCGCCTGCATCGCAGCGCCGAATTCGCCGCGCTGCAAAGCAACCTTCAGGCTAATATCCGCCTCTTCGACAGCCTGATCAGCACCGATCAATGCCACAGCAACATGGCCATCCGCTTGATCAAATGCGGGCAGGCGGCGGTGGCCAATCGAGTGGCCAGCGAACTGGCCGAACAGGGATTTTTCACCAGTGCGGTGTTTTTTCCGGTGGTTGCACAAGGCAAGGCAGCCATCCGCATTACGCTGCGCGCCGACATGCCGCCAGCGCTGATCCGGCGCTTCTGTGAACTGATCACCGAGCTGTTACGCACCCACCGTTGTGATCTCGACGACTGAAAACAGGGACGACTCATGAACGCCAGCGTCACTCTCCTGATCACCTGCAGCACGGTTTTTCTTGCCCAGTTGGGCATGAGTATTTATTTGCCGGCACTGCCGGAGATCTCCCGCTATCTGGCGGCGGAACCTGCGCAGGTGTCGTGGGGGTTGTCGCTTTATTTGATTGGCATGGCGCTGCCGATGTTGTTCTGGGGCAGTCTGGCCCAGCGCATAGGACGCAAACCGGTGTTGCTGGCGGCGCTGGCGATTTACGGCTTGGCCAATCTGGCGTTGCCGCTGGGTTCGACGCTTGAGTCGTTTTTGCTGCTGCGACTGCTGCAAGGCATCGGTGCCAGCGGTATTTCGGTGATGGCGCGGGTGCTGATCCGCGACAGCTTTCGCGGCGATCTGCTGGCCAAGGCATTGTCGTGGATTTCGATTTCGTTCGTAGTGGCGCTGGGCATCGGCCAATACCTGGGCTCGATCATCGAGGTGACGCTGGGCTGGCAGGCGATTTTCTACCTGCTCGGCGTGGTCTGCCTGGTGATGGCGTTGATCGTCTCGCGGGTGGCTTTCCCTGCTGTCGCTGACGAACCGATCAGCGCTTCGTCATGGTCGGCTTATCGGCTGATTCTGCTGCATCGGGCATTTCTTTTGCCGGCGCTGGCCGGTGGTTTGGGCTACGGCGTGATCATCGCCTTCAACACCGCAGCGCCGCTGGTTTTGCAGGGGCCGTTCGCCTGGTCGACGGTGGATTACGGTTTGCTCGGCTGGCCAATCAGCGCGGCGTATTTTCTGGGTGCGCTGGCGGTCAATCACTTCGTGTTGCGCACCGGTCAGGCGTGGTTGATGACCGTTGGCGTCGGTCTGGTGCTGGCCGGTAGCGGCGTGATGTTGCTGGGCAGTCTGGCGGCCAGTTCCATCGCGCTACTGTTTTGGCTGCCGTATTGCGTGGCGGTGTTCGGGCAGTCGTTGAACTACCCGATCAGCCTGTCACGCGCCAACGATGGCGCGCCGATTGCCGGTGCTTATGCGATGGCACTGAGCGGTTTTATCCATCAATTGATGGCGGCGATCATCGGCGCGATGGCCAGTCTGATCGCCAGTCCACAGGCTTGGCCGTTATCGTTGCTGTGCACGTTGCTGGCCGTCGGCGCGATGCTCTGCGTGAAGTTCGCGCCGGGGGATGGCAAGCGTTAGAAGGCGTTGCGGAAGATTTCCTCGATTTGCCGTTGATCCGCCGCGCGCGGATTGGTAATGCCGCAGGCGTCTTTCAGTGCGTTGATGGCGAGGATCGGGATGTCGCTGAGCTTGGCGCCGAGTTCGCGCAGACCGCTCGGGATGTCGACGTCTTTGGCCAAGGTGCGGATCGCGGTGATCGCCGCTTGCGCGCCCTCCTCGGCGCTGAAACCACGAATGTCAGCACCCATGGCGTGGGCGACATCGGTCAGGCGATCGGCGCAGACCAGCGCGTTGAAGGTCTGCACATGCGGCAGCAACACGGCGTTGCACACGCCGTGGGGCAAGTCGTAGAAACCGCCCAACTGGTGCGCCATCGCATGCACAAAACCGAGCGAGGCGTTGTTGAAAGCCATGCCGGCGAGGAACTGCGCGTAGGCCATGTTCTCCCGCGCGGCGAGATCTGTGCCGTCGCGCACGGTCAGGCGCAGGTTGTTGCTGATCAGGGTGATTGCTTTCAACGCGCAAGCGTCGGTGATCGGGTTGGCGGCGGTCGAAACGTAAGCCTCGATGGCGTGGGTCAATGCGTCCATACCAGTAGCGGCGGTCAGGCCTTTGGGCATGGCGACCATCAGTTCCGGGTCGTTGACCGATAGCAGCGGCGTGACATTGCGGTCGACGATGGCCATTTTCACGTGACGCGATTCGTCGGTGATGATGCAGAAACGGGTCATCTCGCTGGCGGTGCCGGCGGTTGTGTTGATCGCGATCAGCGGCAGTTGTGGCTTGCTCGATTGATCAACACCTTCGTAATCACCGATTTCCCCGCCGTTGGTCGCACACAGGGCAATGCCCTTGGCGCAGTCGTGGGGCGAACCGCCGCCCAGCGACACGACGAAATCGCAGCGGGTTTCCTTGAGCAAACCCAGCCCGGACTCGACGTTGGCGATGCTCGGGTTCGCTTTGGCGCCGTCGAAAATCACCGAATCGATGTCCTGCATGGCCAGCTTCTCGGCGACCATCGTCGCCACGCCGGCCTTGGCCAGCCCAGTGTCGGTGACGATCAGCGCTTTGCGAAAACCGTAGTTGCGGATCGCGACCATGGCTTCGTCGAGGCAGCCGTTGCCCATGATGTTTACCGCCGGAATGAAAAAGGTGCTGGTCATGCGCGCGTCTCCTGACAGGGGCCGAATCGACTGCTGCGATTCAGCGGATAAGCACAGCATCGACCGATCGGTCAGCGCCGATGTTGATCTGGCTCAATGCCCGCTCGTGATAAAGTCGCCGCCCATCAGCCCCTATGTTTTGAGACCGCCTACGCAATGACCGATTTTCTGGATGTCGACGCCAGCCTTGAAGACTGGAACACCCTGCGCGCCGCGACCGATTTCAACGGCCTGCTGGTGGGCAATGGCGCCAGCCGCGCGGTGTGGGACGATTTCGGCTACGACTCGCTGTTCGAAAACGCCCGCACCGTCGAAGAGAAACCGCTGAGTGCGTCGGAACTGGCGGTGTTCGACGCCATGCAGACGCGCAGTTTCGAGCAGGTGCTCGGCGCGCTGAAAACCACCAGCCGGGTCAACAAGGCGCTGGCCGTCAGCTCCGCCGCCCCGCGCAATCGCTACTACGCGATCAAGGAAGCCCTGATCAACACGGTGCACGCCGTGCACATTCCGTGGCGACTGGTGAAAGCCTCGACGCTGGCGACTTTGAATGAAGAACTGGCGCGCTATCGCACAGTGTTCACCACCAATTACGACTTGCTCAACTACTGGGCGCTGCAACACCAAAGCGATGCCATCGACGACCTGTTCAACGGCGCCAACGCGAGTTTCGATCTGAGCGAAAGCGCCACTGACAAACCGCGTCTGCTGTACCTGCACGGTGGCCTGCACCTGGTGCGAAATCAGGACGGCACCGCGCGCAAACTGACCTCGACCGAGGGCACGCTGCTCGGCAGCTTCGCGATCAACAATACGATCAAGACGCTGGATGACGTGCCGCTGTTCGTCACCGAAGGGCCGAGCGCGGACAAGCTCAAAACCATTCGCAGTTCGGATTATCTGTCGTTCTGTTATGAGCAATTGCTCGGGCATGGCGACAGTTTGTGCATCTTTGGCCACGCGTTGGCCGAGCAGGATGCGCACATTGTGCGGGCGCTACGCTTGGCGAAACCGAAGACTGTGGCCATCTCGATTTATCCGCGCAGTGCGGCGTTTGTGCAGCATCAGAAGCGGCACTACGCGCAGGTGTTTGAGGGGACGGGGGTTGAGTTGCGGTTTTTTGATGCGAAGACGCATGCGCTGGGCAGTCCGAAATTGTCGGTGCCGGTCGAGGTTTGAAGCAAGATCAAAAGATCGCAGCCTTCGGCAGCTCCTACAGTTGCAATGCGTTCCCCTGTAGGAGCTGCCGAAGGCTCGGGCCGCGTTCGGACGATCTTTTGATTTCAGGGTTCATTCCTCAGCGCTGTGCACCACCACCAGCAACTGCGCCTGCAACTCCCCCACCGATCGGATTCGGTGCGGTTTCTGTGCATTGAAGTGCAGCGCATCGCCGCGTTGCAGCAGCACTTTCTCGTTCATGAAATCCACTTCCACCTGCCCTTCGTGAACGAACAGAAACTCCTCGCCCAGATGTTCCTTGAAGGTCTTGTCGCTGAATTCGCTCGGCGGATAGATGATGAACGGCAGCAAATTGCGCTCGCTGACCTGATGCGCCAGCACCGCGTAACCCGGGCTCTGATCATTCGCCGCCAGTGACTGCCGCTCGTGGCTGCGCACCAGGCTGTAGCTGTCGAGGCTGACGTTGTCTTCCGAGAACAATTCCTCGACCTTCACATTCAGCGCTTTCGCCAGTTTCAACGCGGCGGCAATCGACGGGGTGTTCAGCCCGCGCTCGACTTTCGACAGATAACTCTTGGTCATGCCGGATTTTTCGGCCAGTGCCTCAAGGGTTACGCCAAGTTTTTTTCTTAACAATTTCAAACGGATAGACATGCGCAGCGGTTATTCCATCAAGGAAGCGACGATTTGTGCTTGCCAATGACACTTTGTGTCATATAGCCTCTTTCGTGTCATTTGCAATCACCCAAAGGACACAGACATGGCCAAGACATTAGCACTACCCAAAGACCAACTGGTCAAGCAAGCGCTGACCCAGATGCAAAAAAGCCTTGCGGATAATACGTGGACAGACCGGCAAAAGCTGGCTTTGACTTGCCGGATTCTTTTCGAAAACGGTCACGACTCCGGCCTGGCCGGACAAATCACTGCCCGTGGCCCGCAGCCCGGCACCTATTACACTCAGCAACTGGGCCTGGGTTTCGACGAAATCACCGCAAGCAATCTGCTGCTGGTCAACGAAGATCTGGAGGTTCTCGAAGGTCACGGCATGGCTAACCCGGCCAACCGTTTTCACAGCTGGGTGTACCGCGCCCGGCCGGACGTGAACTGCATCATCCACACCCACCCGACGCACGTTGCCGCGTTGTCGATGCTGGAAGTGCCGCTGCAGATTTCCCACATGGACTTGTGCCCGCTGTACGACGACTGCGCGTTTCTCGAAGGCTGGCCGGGCGTGCCGGTGGGCAATGAAGAAGGTGAGTTGATCGCCGGTGCGCTGGGCGACAAACGCGCGATTCTGCTTTCGCACCACGGTCAGCTGTCGACCGGCACGACGATTGAAGAGGCGTGTGTCATCGCCCAATTGATCGAACGCGCGGCGAAGTTGCAGCTACTGGCGATGGCGGCAGGCACGATCAAACCGATCATCCCCGCGCTGGGCCGCGAAGCCCATGACTGGATCGCCAAGCCGAAACGCCACGCCGCCGCCTTCAACTATTACGCTCGGCAGAACCTGCGCCAACACGCCGATTGCCTGAACTGAAACCTCATTACGGAGACGCTCCCATGTCCAACATTCACGGCATCATCGGCTACACCATCACCCCGTTCAGCGCCAATGGCGAAGGGCTCGATCTGCCAGCACTCGGCCAATCGATCGACCGCCTGATCGCCAGCGGTGTCCACGCCATCGCGCCATTGGGCAGCACTGGCGAAGGCGCTTACCTGAGCGATGCGGAGTGGGATCAAGTTGCTGAATTCAGTATCAAGCACGTGGCCAAACGCGTGCCGACCATCGTCAGCGTGTCCGACCTGACCACCGCTAAAGCCGTGCGTCGCGCACGCTTCGCCGAAGCCCACGGCGCCGACGTGGTGATGGTGCTGCCGGCCTCGTACTGGAAACTCACCGAAGCGGAAATCCTCGCCCACTACCGCGCGATTGGCGAGAGCATCGGCGTGCCGATCATGCTCTACAACAACCCGGCCACCAGCGGCACCGACATGTCGGTCGATCTGATTCTGCGCATCGTCAATGCCGTGGAAAACGTGACCATGGTCAAGGAGAGCACCGGCGACATCCAACGCATGCACAAGCTGCAATTGCTCGGCGAAGGTCAGGTGCCGTTTTACAACGGCTGCAATCCACTGGCACTGGAAGCGTTCGCGGCCGGGGCGAAGGGCTGGTGCACGGCAGCGCCGAACCTGATTCCGCAGTTGAATCTGGATCTGTATGAAGCAGCGATGGCGGGCGATCTGGATCGCGCGCGGGATCTGTTTTATCGCCAGTTGCCGCTGCTGGACTTCATTCTGAAGGGCGGCTTGCCGGCGACGATCAAGGCCGGGTTACGCCAGACCGGGCTGGAAGTGGGTGATCCACGCCTGCCGGTATTTGCATTGAGCGCGGCTGGCCAGACCCAACTACAAACAATCCTGAAAACCCTGCGCTGATCTCCCGAAAAACGCAAAACCCCGTAGGAGCAAGGCTTGCCCGCGAAGAGGCCCTATCCTTCAACATTGATGTTGAGAGATACACCGCCATCGCGGGCAAGCCTTGCTCCTACAAGTGCCAGGTATTGAGGGTTAGAGGACTGGCAGGGTTTTGTCCTTGATGGCTTTTGTCGGCCCGTTCGCCTTGACGCTGGCGATGCCTTTGTCGCACGCCGCATCCGATGAATACGCCTCGCTGCTGCCAATAATCTGATGGTTGGCCGCCTTGAGGTTGAAGTACGGATGGCCGTCCTTCGTCGATTTTTTTTCGTAACGGTCATCCAGCGCGCTGTTGGTTTGCACCGAGGCGATGCCGCCTTCGGCCGCCGCGCGAGTGGTGTACAACTCGCTGGTCAGGATCGTTTCGGCGTTCGCCGCTTTCAGGACGAACCTGAACTGGCCGTTGCTGCTTTTACTCAACTCGTACCATCCGGACATGTCGCTGCTCCTGTCGATTTGAACCCCCGAAAGTAAAGCCCGTTTCGCCGGTTTAGCCACTGTTCGATGACAGACGTGATCGCCAACATGACAAATGACAATAATTCTCGATATCATCCGGCGCTTTCTGCGCCCTGCTTCGTCAAGAAGGATATCCATGCCTCGCCTCACGCCCGATCCGCTGTCGGCCGATGCTTTTCGCCGGTTTTACGGGGACATCCTGCATTACCTGCGCAAGCGCACGGAAAATCCCAGTGACGCGGCGGACATGACTCAAGACGTGTTCACCCAATGGCTCGATTATCGCGATCGCGCCAAGGTCGAGCAGCCGCGTGCGTTTCTGTTTCAGATGGCGCGCAATCTGCTGCGCGATCACTGGCGTAAACAAAAGGTGCGGCACATCGTCCAGCCCCATCACGACAACGATGCCGAGCCGGTCAGTGATGAACATCACGAGCCGATGGCCGCCGCGCAACGCCAGCAACGCCTTGAGCAGTTGAAAGAAGTCCTCGCCGAACTCTCGCCACGTCGGCGCGAGGCCCTTATGCTGCACCGCTTCGAAGGCTTGAGTCAGGCGCAGATCGCCGAGCGCATGGGGATTTCCCTGAGCATGGTGGAGAAACACATCGCCTTCGCCCTGATGCATTGCAAGCAACGCCTGGATCACGACAACGGCACGGAGCAGCCAGCATGAACCACCCTTACGATTTCGACAGCGACCAGGCCGATAACAGCGTCGACGCCCAGGCCGCCGCGTGGTTCACCCGCAACCGCCAGCCACAGGGTAGGACTGTGCGTCAGGCGTTCGAGCGCTGGCTGCGCGAACCGGAGCACGCCAAGGCCTATCGCGCCTTCGAAGAATTGTGGGCCGACCTCGGCGCCTTGCAGCAACTCAATCAACCGACGCCGATCCGCGCGCGCAAACCGAAGAGCATCTGGCGCCCGGCCTTCGCGGTCGCCGCCGCGCTGGTTTGCGCCGTGCTGGCCACGCATCTGGGCACGTCCCACGAGGTTTATCAGCAACAGATCACCGCGCAATCGAAAGGCATGCACACCGTCGAATTGCCGGACGGCAGCACGCTGTCGGTGAACGCCAACACGCAGTTGCGCATCGACTTCGACAGCCATCAGCGACGGATTTTTCTCGAGCGCGGCCAGTTCTATGTGGAAGTCGCGCCGGACAAGGAACGGCCGATGTGGGTGCAGACGGGCGACGCCACGGTGCGTGTGGTCGGCACCGGTTTCGATGTGCGGCGCACCGATCAGCAACTGGTCGTCAGCGTCGCCCACGGTCAGGTGGCGTTCGCCCCGGACAAACGCGCACCGCTGCTGCTTGGCGCGCAACAACAAGTGGCGGTCGATCTCGCCAGTGGCGACATGCAACAGCAGACGCTGGCAGTCAGTCAGGTCGCCGATTGGCGCACCGGGCATTTGTCGTTTCGCAATCGCGAACTGTCGAGTCTGGTCGATGAGTTGAATCAGTACCGGGCGAAACCGGTGCTGCTGGCGAATGCAAAACTGGGGCAGATCAAAGTCTCCGGCAACCTCGACGTCGAAGATCCCGACGCGTTGATCAGTGCCCTCCCCGCGTTGATCCCGGTGAAAACCGTGGCCTTGGCCGACGGCCGGATCCGCATCGAAAATCGCTGAAACAACTTCACATGAGAATATTTTGCATTCGCATGTGAGGTTTTTTTTGCCTGCCGCGTCTTCCTCCGGGTCTGCGTTGCTGACGCAGGCCTTTTTGGCCTTTTCGCCGCCCTGGGGGATTCCATGTTTCGCGTGCTTTCGCCGTACCCGCTCACCTGCCTTCGACCGACCTTGCTCGCCGCCTGCCTGGCGTTCAGCGTGCAAGCCCAGGCCGAGGCCATCCGTCTGCAATTGCCGGCGCAGTCGATGGCGACCTCGCTGAGCCAAATCGCTCAGCAGGCGAAGATCCAGTTGCTGTTCGACGAAGCGCAATTGCGCAACCTCAAGGCGCCGGCCATCGACGGTGAATTCAGCGCGGAAGCGGCGATCCGCCAGTTGCTCGACAATAGCCAGTTCGGCCTGATCAAGGTCAATCAAACCTACGTGGTGCGCCCGGTGGAATCGGTCACCAGCAGCAGCGACAGCATTCAGCTCGACGCGTTGAGCGTGATCGGCACCGGTACTGAAGTCGACTCCAGCACCGTCGGCCGCTCAACCCTGACCCAGGCTGACATTGATCGCCATCAACCGAACAACGTGCCTGCGCTGTTGGCGACATTGCCCGGCGTGAGCATGAGCGGCTCGATGAAACCCGGCGGCCAGAAGATCAATATCTGGGGCCTGGGCGAAGCCGAAGACGTTCCGCTGACCCTCGATGGTGCGACCAAAAGCGGCTTCGAGCGTTATCAGCAGGGGACGATTTTCATCGAGCCCGAGTTGATCCGCAGCATCGAAGTGGAGAAAGGCCCGCACTCGCTGTTCACCGGCAACGGTGGTTTCGGCGGCACCGTGCACATGGAAACCAAAGACGCGCCGGACATGCTCCAGGAAGGCCGCAACAGCGGTGCGATGGTCAAATACGGTTATGCCAGCAACGACCATCAGCAAACCTACAGCGGCGCCGTGTTCGGCCGCACCGACGATGGCCGCGCCGACGCGCTGGTGTACCTGACCAAACGCGACGGCGGCGACATGAAACTCGCCGACAACCTGCCGAATCCGGACAACTACTACCCGATCAACCCCAAGCGCTTGCCCAACAGTGCGCTGGATCTCGACGGCCAACTGGTCAAGGTCAACCTGCACCTGAACGACGAGCACAGCGCCGGGATGATGTACTCGCATTCGGAAAGCCAGCGCTGGACGCCGTTCTCTTCGGCGACCTACCCGAACCCGCCGACGCCGGACAACATCAAAAAATACGGCTACGACGGTGCGCTGAAACGCTTCCTCGCCAATCGCGAAACCATCGACACCACGTGGTCGACGTACTACCAGTACCAGCCGCTGGATAACCGTCTGATCGACATGAAGTTGAGCTACTCGGAATCCGACACCGATCAGACCGACGAACGCGACGCCACGGCGTTTTTCCAGGCCGCGTCTGGCGGACGCAAGATGGACACCGATTACAAGGATCGCATCGTCGAACTGCGCAACATCAGCCGCTTCGAAACCGGCGCACTGGAACATGCCATGACCAGCGGCGTGGAAATCCGCAAGCATGCGCGCAACACCGACATGTGGATGCCCGGCGCGACTTACGATGTGCCCAAGTACAACTTCGGCCACTTCCAGCCGTACTTCATGCCCAAGGGCAAGGTCGACACCAACAGCGTTTACCTGCAAGACGCGATCACCTACGGCGACTTCACCCTGACGCCGTCCGTGCGTTATGACCACGTGCGCAATCGCGGCGAGGCCAACGACGCGCCGTACTACAGCAGTCAGGATCCAGCGATCGGCCACGACTACGGCGACCGCACCTACACCGGTTGGTCACCGCGCCTGTCGGCGTTCTGGAAAATGACCGCGGACGTCGCATTCTTCGTCGACTACAGCAAAACCTGGCGCGCGCCGGTGCTCGATGAACAATATGAAGTGCAGGGTTTGGGCAGCCGCACCGCGACCAGCGTCGACCTCGATCCGGAGCGCATCACCGGTTGGCGTGCGGGCAATATCAGCCACTTTTCCAACGTGTTCGCCGACCACGACAACGTGCAGATCCGCACCACGCTGTTCCGCAACAAGATCGACGACGAGATTTTCAAAGCCACCGGCATCGGTTGCCAAAATCAGTGGAACAAGGGCGGCAGCATCGCCACCGACTGCAAAGGCTCGGGGCCGATGAGCAACTACCGCAACATTGGCGGGCTGACCATCAAGGGTTTCGAGGTCGAGAGTTTCTACGACTCGACCTACCTGTTCGGCTCGCTGTCGTACTCGTGGATGACCGGCAAGCACGAAGGCGCTTACACCAATCCCTGGGGCCCGGACGTCTGGGCGCGGGACATTCCGCCGCCGAAATGGATCGCCGTCGTCGGCGTGAAGATTCCGAGCTGGGACGCGCAGGTCGGCTGGCAGGGTGAGTTCGTGCGCAAGACCGATCGCCTGCCGAGCGACCTGTATGGGCAGAGTAAAAACTCGCTGGGTGACGTCTACTACGATCACTATGACAACGACCGCTACAACGTTCAGGGCCTGTTCGCCAACTGGAAACCGCAACAGCCGTATCTGAAAGGCACCGAGGTCAATTTGACCGTCGATAACCTGTTCAACGAAAGCTACCGGCCGGCGTTGAGCGGGGACATGGCATACAGCCAGGGGCGTAATGCCAAGGTGAGTTTGACGCGGTTTTTCTGATCCTGGATTTATAGCGCCTCTATTGGCCCCATCGCGAGCAGGCTCACTCCTACAGTTGGAATGAGTTTCTCCTGTAGGAGTGAGCCTGCTCGCGATGGCGTCAGCCGGTTGTTACCTACTTCACCCCAGCCCGCACCACCGATAATTCCGGAACCGCTCCCCGCCGCTGACTTAAATACCGCGTACAACTCACCCGCAAGAACGACGCAAAATTCACCACCTCCCCGCGATAATCCATCACCTCTTCATACAGCTTGGCGATCAATTGGTTGGTGGTCATGCCGTCGACCTCGGCGATCTCGCTGAGGATGTCCCAGAACTGATTCTCCAGACGCAACGTCGTCACCACGCCGCAGATGCGCAGCGAGCGCGAGCGTGACTCGTAGAGAATCGGGTCGGCCTTGACGTAGAGCTCGCACATCGGCGAATCCTCGTTACAGGGTTATTTTAGTGCCGAGCAAGCCGAGGAAACCGGCCAGCCAGTTCGGGTGCGCCGGCCATGCCGGGGCTGTGGCCAGATTGCCTTGAACGTGGCCATCCGTCACGGCGATGTCGATGTACGTACCGCCCGCCAGTCGCACTTCCGGGGCGCAGGCCGGATAGGCGCTGCACTCGCGACCTTCGAGCACGCCGGCCGCTGCCAGCAACTGAGCACCGTGGCAGACGGCGGCGATCGGTTTGCCGGCCTTGTCGAAGGCGCGCACCAGGTCGAGGACTTTTTCGTTGAGGCGCAGATATTCCGGGGCCCGACCGCCGGGGATCAGCAGCGCGTCGTAATCGCCTTCGCTGACCTTGGCGAAGTCGAAGTTGAGGGCGAACAGGTGACCGGGTTTTTCGCTGTAAGTCTGGTCGCCTTCGAAGTCATGGATCGCAGTGCGTACGGTGCCGCCGGATGGCTTGTCCGGGCACACGGCGTGGACGGTGTGCCCGACCATCTGCAGGGCCTGAAACGGCACCATCACTTCGTAGTCTTCGACGTAATCGCCAACCAGCATCAGAATCTTTTTCGCGGCCATGGGGAGGACTCCTCTGGGAAATGCTTGGGAGTGTTCAAGGTAGACCTTATCCGGAGAGGGAGGTAATAACTGACTACTACACGCAATCACTGATTCGGATTCGGATTCGGATTCGGATAACTGTAGGAGCTGCCGAAGGCTGCGATCTTTTGATATTGCCGTTAAAAACAAAATCAAAAGATCGCAGCCTTCGGCAGTTCCTACGTTGCGGGGATTACCCGCAACTGTACGCCTAAGTCCGTGCCTAGCTGTAACACCCCGAAATTCGCGGATTATGGCTAGATGAGGACACCTTCCAATTCTCTACGATTCTGGTCTCCCCTCATGTCCTCGCGCGAAAACACCGGCATGGCCCTCGGCTTGCTCGGCGTGGTGATTTTCAGCCTCACCCTGCCCTTCACCCGCATCGTGGTGCAGGAACTGCATCCGCTGCTCAACGGCTTGGGTCGCGCGTTGTTCGCGGCGATTCCGGCGGCGATGCTGTTGTTGTGGCGCCGCGAAAAGTGGCCGACGTGGCAGCAAGTCAAAGGCCTGAGCCTGGTGATCGCCGGAGTGATCCTCGGTTTCCCGGTGTTGTCGGCGTGGGCCATGCAAACGCTGCCGGCGTCGCACGGGGCATTGGTCAACGGTTTGCAGCCGCTGTGCGTGGCGCTGTATGCCGCGTGGTTGTCTCACGAGCGTCCGTCAAAAGCCTTCTGGGCCTGCGCCGCGCTGGGCAGTGCGTTGGTGCTCGGTTATGCGTTGTACACCGGGGCAGGAAGTATTCAGCCGGGGGATTTTCTGATGCTCGGCGCAATTGCCGTGGGTGGTCTGGGTTATGCCGAGGGCGGCCGGTTGGCCAAGGAGATGGGCGGCTGGCAGGTGATCTGCTGGGCGCTGGTGCTGTCGACACCTTTGTTGATCGGGCCGGTGCTGTATCTGGCGCTGCAACATCACGGCGCAGTGTCGGCCAAGGCTTGGTGGGCGTTTGCCTATGTCGCGCTGTTTTCGCAGTTTCTTGGATTCTTTGCCTGGTACGCCGGGCTAGCGATGGGCGGGATCGCTCGGGTCAGTCAGATCCAGTTGTTGCAGATCTTCTCCACCATCGCGTTTTCGGCGTTGTTCTTTGGCGAACACGTCGAGCCGATTACCTGGGTGTTTGCGTGTGGTGTCATAGCAACGGTCATGCTCGGCCGCAAAACCACGGTGCAACCAGCCCGCATTGCCACCGTATGAACGGTTGAACGGTTGAACGGTTGAACGGTTGAACGGTTGAACGGTTGATTATGTAGGAGCTGCCGAAGGCTGCGATCTTTTGATTTTGTTTTTAAGATCAAAAGATCGCAGCCTTCGGCAGCTCCTACAGGATGTGTATTCCAAGGCAATAATCGTCAGGCCAGGTAACCGTCGGCGCGCAGCAGGGTTTCCAGGCAGTGTTCGCTGATGTGGTAGAACGCTTTCAATTCCTCAATCTTCACCAACAACTGCGCCGGATCGACCGGCTCGGCGCGTTTCACCGCGAGAATCATCTTGTTCTTGTTGGTGTGATCGAGCGAGATGAACTCGAACACCTTTGTCTCGTAACCGCACGCTTCCAGGAACAACGCCCGCAAACTGTCAGTAACCATTTCCGCCTGCTGGCCAAGGTGCAAACCGTATTGCAGCATCGGCTTGAGCAGCGCCGGGCTCTGGATTTGCAGGCGGATCTGTTTGTGGCAGCACGGCGAGCACATGATGATCGACGCCCCCGAACGAATGCCGGTGTGGATCGCGTAGTCAGTGGCGATGTCGCAGGCATGCAAAGCGATCATCACGTCCAGTTCGCTCGGCGCCACGCTGCGCACGTCACCGCACTTGAACAACAGCCCCGGATGATCAAGCTTCGCCGCGGCGGCGTTGCACAGGTTGACCATTTCTTCGCGCAACTCGACGCCGGTGACTTCGCCCTCGGCCTTCAAGGTGTTGCGCAGGTAATCGTGAATAGCAAAGGTCAGGTAACCCTTGCCCGAGCCGAAATCCGCGACGCGCACCGGTTTGTCCAACGCCAGCGGCGAGGTGGTCAGCGCATGGCTGAACACTTCGATGAACTTGTTGATCTGCTTCCACTTGCGCGACATCGCCGGGATCAGCTCTTGCTGCGCGTTGGTCACGCCCAGATCCTTGAGGAACGGTCGGCTCAACTCAAGAAAGCGGTTTTTCTCACGGTTGTGCTCGGCGGACGGTGCTTCACGCAATTGCTGAGGTTTGCTCTTAAACAGCGAACTCTTGCCCTTTTTGCTGTATTCGAGCTGGGCTTCGTCAGTCACGGCGAGCAAATGCGCATTTTTGAACGAGGCCGGCAACAGCGCGGCAATCGTCGCCACGCCTTCGCTCAGCGGCAGGTTTTTGGTGATGTCGCGGGTTTTGTAGCGATAGACGAAGGACAGGTTCGGCTGCGCTTTGACGGTGACCGCTTTGATGATGACCCGCTGCAGCTCCGCCTCTTCACCGACGTACTTGGCCAGCACCAGTTTGATGAAGCCGTTCTGCTCGAGGCTGGTTTGCAGCAGCTCGATGAACTGGGCGTGGTGATCGGGCGCGGGCTTGGTGGACGGGGCGGTAACGGACATGAAAAAGCGGCCTCGGACGGGCGAAATCGGGAATGGCGGGTATTTTAGGGGGGATGGGGGTCGGGGACACGCTCTTATTTACCGAACGGCACAAATCAAAAGATCGCAGCCTTCGGCAGCTCCTACAGAGGCCAATGTAGGAGCTGCCGAAGGCTGCGATCTTTTGATCTAGGCCAACACCACCAACCGATTCGGCAATTCATTGCGCACTTGCGTCACCGGCACATGCACTTTGAGCAATTCCCCACACGCCTCAATGCACGTCACAAACCCTTCCAGCGTGCGCCCATGCCGCACCTGCTCGGTAAACGCCGCGACAATCACATCCCAACTCTTGTTATCCAGCCGCTTGGAAATCCCCTCATCCACCAGAATCTCCACATAGCGCTCCGCCTCGCAGACAAAAATCAGCATCCCGGTGCTGCCCACCGTGTGATGCAGGTTCTGTTCGAGAAACTGCCGTCGCGCCAGGTTCGACGCCCGCCAGTGGCGCACGCGACGCGGGATCAAATGCGTGGTGATTTTCGGCAAACGAAACAGCAGGCACAGCACGATAAACGCGCCCCACTGCACCAGCAGCAGACTGTGCATGGTCAGCCAGCCGGTCAGGTAGTGCACGACGCCCGGCACCACCAGCGCCAGCAAACTCGCCCACAGCAGCGGGATGTACGCGTAGTCGTCGGCGCGGGCGGCCAGCACTGTCACCAGTTCGGCGTCGGTGTCGCGCTCGACCCGGGCGATCGCTTCGGCGACTTTGCGTTGTTCGTGTTCGGTCAGTAATGCCATGTTGAAAAGTGCCTGCTCATTATTCTTTTAATGTCACCAGCCGCCGGACGATCCACCGCCGCCGAAACTGCCCCCGCCGCCGCTGAAGCCCCCGCCTCCACCGCCGCCGCCACCAAAACCTCCACCGCCAAAGCCGCCTCCGCCACCACCGCCCCGGCCGGCGGGCAGGATACCGAGCATCTGGAAGACAAACACGGTCAGGATGAACAACATCACCAAAAACACGAACAGACCGGGATGCCGCGAGATGAAATCATCGGACGGATCACCGCTCGATTCATACACCGTCGACGGCTCGTCCAGCGGATTGCCGCCGAGCACCACCAGCATCGCCGCGACGCCGTCGCTGATGCCTTTGCTGAAATTGCCGGTCTTGAACGCGGGCGTGATGACTTGATGGATGATCACTGACGACTGCGCATCGGTCAGCCGATCCTCCAGACCATAACCGACTTCGATGCGCAGTTTGCGCTCGTCACGGGCGACGATCAGCAGCGCGCCGTTGTTTTTGTCCTTCTGGCCGATGCCCCAGTGCCGGCCGAGCTGAACGCCGAAATCCTCGATGGTGGTGCCCTGCAGATCCGGCACAGTGACGACGACCAATTGCTCGCCGGTCGCCTGCTCGTGGGCCTGCAACTGCTGGCCCAGTTGCGCGCGCACCGACGGCTCGATCATCTGCGCTTCGTCCACCACCCGCCCGCTCAGCGCCGGGAACGTCAACTCGGCCCGAGCGCTGAGGGCGAATACCCACAACAGCAACACCAGCCCCATCTTCAACACACGCATCTATTACCCCCACCAATCCCTGTAGGAGCTGCCGCAGGCTGCGATCTTTTGATCTTGTTCTTACGGTCAAAATCAAAAGATCGCAGCCTTCGGCAGCTCCTACACAGGTGTGTTTTCAGAATTTGACCTGGGGTGCCTTATCGGCATCCGGCGTGGTGGCTTCGAAGGTTTCGCGGATCGGCAGGTCGCTGTACATCACGCTGTGCCAGAGGCGACCGGGGAAGGTGCGGATTTCGGTGTTGTACTTCTGCACCGCCAGAATGAAATCGCGGCGCGCCACGGCGATGCGGTTTTCCGTGCCCTCAAGTTGCGATTGCAGGGCGAGGAAGTTCTGGTTGGCCTTCAGATCCGGATAGCGCTCGGAGACCACCATCAACCGGCTCAACGCACCGGTCAGTTGATCCTGCGCCTGCTGGAACTGCTTGAGCTTCTCGGGATTGTCGAGGGTGCTGGCGTCGACCTGAATCGACGTGGCTTTCGCCCGCGCTTCGATCACGGCGGTCAGGGTTTCTTCTTCATGCTTGGCGTACCCCTTCACCGTTTCCACCAGATTGGGGATCAGGTCGGCACGCCGCTGGTACTGGTTCTGCACTTGCCCCCACGCGGCTTTGGCCTGTTCGTCGAGGGTCGGGATATTGTTGATGCCGCACGCGGTCAACAGCGTGGCCAGCATCAGCAGGGTGACGACCTGCAAACGCGAGCGATTGGTTGGGCTTACATTCATCGCAGTGATGCTCCTTGGCACATTTCATTATAAAAACCGAGCGCGAAACACTCTGCGCCGGCTCTTGGGGCATAATCGGCCGCGCCGCTGGATTACGACGCGCCAATGGGCTAAAAAGTGCCCTGCGCGATCACGCTGCCGCAGTGTCGGCTGTCGTTTTTGGCTCTGGTTTTTTGAGCCTGCACCCGAACAACAATAGTCGCTCCCTAAATTTTGGCTGGCCGGCGTTGCATCGCCGCTTGGGCCCTTGAGAAAAACATTCATGAAGAAGCTGTGTTTGCTGGGTCTGTTCGTCAGCCTGGCCAGTCATCAAGTATTGGCCGCCACGACCCCGGTACCCCTGGAAAACAAGGACGCGTTCATCAGCAACCTGATGAAGCAAATGACCCTCGACGAGAAGATCGGCCAGTTGCGCCTGATCAGCATCGGCCCGGAAATGCCTCGTGAGTTGATCCGCAAAGAGATCGCCGCCGGCAACATCGGCGGCACGTTCAACTCGATCACCCGCCCGGAAAACCGCCCGATGCAGGACGCCGCCATGCGCAGCCGTCTGAAGATCCCGATGTTTTTCGCTTACGACGTGATCCACGGTCACCGGACGATTTTCCCGATTCCGCTGGCCCTCGCCTCGAGCTGGGACATGGACGCCATCGGCAAATCCGGCCGCGTGGCTGCCAAAGAAGCCGCCGCCGACAGCCTCGACATCACTTTCGCGCCGATGGTCGACATCTCCCGCGATCCGCGCTGGGGCCGCAGCTCCGAAGGTTTCGGTGAAGACACCTACCTGACCTCGCGCATTGCCGGCGTCATGGTTCGTGCCTATCAGGGCGCCACCCCGAGCGCGGCCGACAGCATCATGGCCAGCGTCAAACACTTCGCCCTGTATGGCGCGGTTGAAGGCGGTCGCGACTACAACACCGTCGACATGAGTCCGGTGAAGATGTACCAGGATTACCTGCCGCCGTACCGCGCCGCGATTGATGCCGGCGCCGGTGGCGTGATGGTTGCGCTGAACTCGATCAACGGCATTCCGGCCACCGCCAACACCTGGCTGATGAACGATCTGCTGCGTCGCGACTGGGGCTTCAAAGGCCTGGCAGTCAGCGACCATGGCGCGATTTTCGAACTGATCAAACACGGCGTCGCCCGCGACGGTCGTGAAGCGGCGAAGCTGGCGATCAAGGCCGGCATCGACATGAGCATGAACGACACCCTCTACGGCAAAGAGCTGCCGGGGCTGCTCAAGTCCGGCGAGATCGAACAGAAAGACATCGACAACGCCGTGCGCGAAGTCCTCGCGGCCAAGTACGACATGGGCCTGTTCAAGGATCCGTACCTGCGCATCGGCAAGGCTGAAGATGATCCGGCCGACACCTACGCTGAAAGCCGTCTGCACCGCGCCGAGGCCCGCGACGTCGCGCGTCGCAGTCTGGTGCTGCTGAAGAACCAGAACGAAACCCTGCCACTGAAGAAAGACGCGAAAGTCGCGCTGGTCGGCCCGTTGGCCAAAGCGCCGATCGACATGATGGGCAGTTGGGCAGCGGCGGGTAAACCGACGCAATCGGTGACCCTGTTCGACGGCATGAGCTCGCTGATCGGCAACAAGGCGAACCTGATCTACGCCCGTGGCGCCAACATCACCAGCGACAAGAAGGTGCTGGATTACCTGAACTTCCTCAACTTCGATGCACCGGAAGTGGTCGATGACCCGCGCCCGGCCAACGTGCTGATCGACGAAGCGGTGAAAGCCGCCAAGGATGCTGACGTGATCGTTGCCGCTGTCGGCGAATCCCGTGGCATGTCCCACGAATCGTCCAGCCGCACCGACCTGAACATCCCGGAAAACCAGCGTGAGCTGATCCGCGCGTTGAAAGCCACCGGCAAACCGCTGGTGCTGGTACTGATGAACGGCCGTCCGCTGACCATTCTCGAAGAGAACCAGTCGGCTGATGCGATTCTGGAAACCTGGTTCAGCGGCACCGAGGGCGGCAACGCGATCGCTGACGTGCTGTTCGGTGACTACAACCCGTCGGGCAAACTGCCGGTGACCTTCCCGCGTTCCGTGGGCCAGATCCCGACGTACTACAACCACCTGAGCATTGGCCGGCCGTTCACGCCGGGCAAACCGGGCAACTACACCTCGCAGTATTTCGATGACACCACAGGTCCCCTGTTCCCGTTCGGTTATGGCCTGAGCTACACCCATTTCGCCCTGAGCGACATGGCGTTGTCGTCGACCACGCTGAACGCCACCGGCAAGCTCGACGCCAGTGTCATGCTGAAAAACACCGGCAAGCGTGACGGCGAAACCGTGGTGCAGTTGTACATTCAGGACGTCACCGGCTCGATGATCCGTCCGGTCAAAGAACTGAAGAACTTCCAGAAAATCATGCTCAAGGCCGGCGAACAGAAAGTCGTGCACTTCACCATCACCGAGGATGACCTGAAGTTCTACAACGCCCAGCTCAAATACGCGGCCGAGCCCGGCAAGTTCAACGTACAGATCGGCCTGGATTCGCAGGACGTCACACAGCAGAGCTTTGAACTGCTGTAACAGCAGCAACACTGCGAAACCCTGTGGGAGCGAGCTTGCTCGCGAAGAGGCCATCACATTCAACATTGATGTTGACTGTCAGGCCGCATTCGCGAGCAAGCTCGCTCCCACATTGGGCTTATGTGGTTTTCGAAATTAGCGTCAGCCGCGGCGATCAAGGATGTTCACCACCACCCGATCCACCCACCCCCAGACCCGCTGCTTCACCCGCCGCCACAACGGCCGGCGCTGCCACTCTTCCAGACTCACCAGCTGACTCAGCCCGAAGTCCTTCACAAAACTCGCCTCCACCGCTGCCGTCAACGACGGATCCAGCGCCTCCAGATTCGCCTCCAGATTGAAGCGCAGGTTCCAGTGGTCGAAGTTGCACGAACCAATGCTCACCCAATCGTCCACCAGCACCATTTTCAAATGCAGGAAGCACGGCTGATATTCAAAGATCTGCACCCCGGCCTTGAGCAGGCGCGGGTAGTAACGATGCCCGGCGTAACGCACTGACGGGTGATCGGTGCGCGGCCCGGTCAGCAGCAAACGCACGTCGACACCACGCGCGGCAGCCTTGCGCAGGGAGCGGCGGATTTTCCACGTTGGCAGGAAGTACGGCGTGGCCATCCACACGCGTTTTTGCCCACTGTTCAGGGCACGGAATAGCGACTGCAGAATGTCGCGATGCTGACGGGCATCGGCATACGCCACGCGGCCCATGCCCTCGCCCTTGTCCGGCACGCGCGGCAACCGTGGCAGACCGAAATGCGCAGCCGGGCGCCAGGCGCGGCGGTAGCGGTTGGCAATCCACTGACGATCAAACAGCAATTGCCAGTCGATCACCAACGGGCCGCTGATCTCGACCATCACTTCATGCCATTCACTGGTGTCATGCCCCGGCGTCCAGAATTCATCGGTGACACCGGTGCCGCCAACCACCGCCAGACGCTGATCGACCAGCAGCAACTTGCGGTGATCGCGATAGAAATTACCGACCCAGCGCCGCCAGTTCAGCCGATTGTAGAAACGCAGCTCCACCCCGGCATGGGTCAGGCGTTGGCGCAGATTGAAAGTGAAGGCGAGGCTGCCGTAATCATCGAACAGACAGCGCACGCGCACCCCACGTTCGGCCGCCAGCACCAGCGCCTGGACGATGGTTTCGGCACAGGCGCCGGCCTCGACCAGGTACAGTTCGAGTTCGATCTGCTCTTGAGCGCCAGCAATCTGCTCGAGCATGCGCGGGAAGAATTGCGGGCCGTCGATCAACAGCTCGAACCGGTTGCCGTCACGCCATGGGAACACCGCGCCGCGCATGTCAGCGCGCCGTGAAAATCAGCACCGCACCCACCGGTACTGACAGACTGATGGCCGACAGGTCGGCGAGTTTGCGCAGGCTTTCCAGGCCCGGCGCCAGATCAAAATCTTCGGCGTTGATCACCAGCGGCTCGAGGGTGACCACTTGAAAGCGTCGATCATCGAGCCGCGTCGCCAGCAATTCGGCGGGGTATTCGTGTTGTTTGCCATGCAGGTTGACGGTCAGCGGCAGGCGCAATTCCAGCTGCGCGCCGGGGGCCAGATCGTTGATCGGGCGCAGGTCAATCTGCGTGGTGATGGTCGCTTCGGGGAATTGCTCGATCTGGAACAGCTCCTTGCGCATACGCTCATCGCGCAGCGGGATGCCGCTGTTGATCGAATCCAGTTCGACTTCGACTTCGGCACGACCGTTGGGGTCGACCTTGCCGTGCAGCACCAGAAAGCGCTGCACTTCAGAAATGTTGGCGTTTTTCGTGCTGACGAACGACAGCCGCGACGACTCGCCGTCCAGATACCAATTGGCCTGCGCCGGCAACGCGACAGCGGCGAGCAGCAGGCTGGACAGGGATGCAATGAGGGAGCGGTTGAACATTGAGGACTCGTGGGGCCGATAAACCTGCACGAACCTTAACTGGCCATGGGGTTATTGCAAACATTCAGATCAAAAGATCGCAGCCTGCGGCAGCTCCTACAGGGGAATGCATTTCAAATATTGTAGGAGCTGCCGCAGGCTGCGATCTTTTGGCTGTCAGGCCAATACCTGCTGCACATCGCCAATCGTCGCCGCCAGACTGTTCAAATGCAGGCTCAACACCCGCTCCACCGGCGCCTGATCCATCGGCCAGTGCAGCGCCATGCTGCCCACCAATTTGCCTTCAGCACGAATCGGCAACGCCACCGCGCGAATCAGAAACGGCAAACGCACCGGATATTCCCAATAACCTTCCGTGCGCTGACCAAAACCCTGATGCAACGCCTGCTCTGTCGCACTGAACAAACTTTCCGCGCTCAACTGCTCACGCTGGGCCAGCCGCTCGACCTCATCACTGCCCAACTCGCCAAGGCACGCCCGGCCCATCGCTGAGTGAAACAAACTCGCGTGATGCCCGACGATCTGGCAGTTGTTCGGATAACGCTTGCGCAACACCTGCGGAATCGCGCTTTCCATCACTTCAACGCGCTCGCCATCGAAGCACGACAGATCCGCCACCAGCCCGGTGCGCTCGCACAACTCCACCAGCATCGGCGCCGCGCTCTCCACCAGATGCCGTTTGAAACGTTGCTGACGATCACCAAACAGACGCTTGGCGCACAGGCGATAACGCCGGTCGCTGAGACCGCGATAGATCCAGCCCTGCTCCTGCAACGTCGCGAGCATGCGTGACACCGTGGCTTTCGGCAGACTCGTGAGGTAGTGCAATTCCTCCAGCCCCAGCGCCTGATGCTCGCCGAGCAATTCGACGATCGCCAGCGCTCGTTCGACCGAACGCACGCTGCCGGTATCTGTTTTGCTGCCCATGTGTTCGATCTCCCTGCGCACAGATGGATGAACACTTTTTGCAGCAAAATGCGGGCCGCTCAAGCCGATTGCAGGCATGGCGGTGGTCGTCGTTCAACCCAACGGGTCAGCTGTTCATGGGCATACGCCAGTTGCAGAACTGCGCGATCCGCCTGCGCCGGGCCGATGATTTGCAGGCCCATCGGCAGCCCCGCCGGGTTGAACCCGACCGGCACGCTGATGCTCGGCAACCCGGCCAACGTCGGGCCGATGACCACCTCCATCCAGCGGTGATAGGTGTCCATGGTCTGCCCGCCGACCACGCGCGGCCATGGCTGTTGTGCATCAAAAGGGAACACTTGTGCGGTAGGCAACAGCAGGAAATCGTAACGTTCGAACAATTCACTCAGCGCCCGATACCACTCACTGCGGTCGACCGAGGCCTTGTAGACATCGGCAGCGCTCAGACGCAGACCGCCCTCGACTTCCCACTGTGCTTCCGGTTTGAGCAACTCGCGTTTGTGCGGATCGGCATACGCGGCACCCAGACTGCCCTGCACCAGAAAGTGCCGATGGGTCAGCCAGGTTTGCCACAAACGCTCCATGGAAAAATCCGCCTGACAGGCTTCGACCTGACAGCCCAGCGCGGTGAAATCCGCCAGCGCCGATTCGCACAAACTGAGCACACCGTCGTCCATCGGCAGATAGCCGTTGTAGTCGCCGAGCCAGCCAATGCGCACGTCGCTGAAGTCCCGTTGCAGGCCTTCGGCAAAATTGCGCGGCTGATCTTTCAGGGACAGCGGCACTCGAGGATCGTAACCCGCCTGCGTCGACAGCAATCGTGCGACGTCGGTGACGCTGCGGCCCATCGGCCCTTCGGTGGCCAGTTGCTGGACGAACACTTCCGGGGTCGGCCCGTGCGGCACGCGGCCCTGGGACGGGCGAAAACCGAAGACGTTATTGAACGCCGCCGGGTTGCGCAGCGAGCCCATCATGTCGCTGCCATCGGCCACCGGCAGCAAACGTAGAGCCAACGCCACCGCCGCCCCGCCGCTGCTGCCGCCGGCAATCCGGCTGGCATCGTAGGCATTGGTGGTGGTGCCGAACACGCTGTTGTAGGTCTGCGAACCGAGGCCGAATTCCGGCACGTTGCTCTTGCCGATGATGATCGCGCCGCAATTGCGCACCCGCGCCACGCTGATTGCATCGTGCTGCGGCACCTGCTCGGCGAACAGCGGCGAACCCATGGTCGTGCGCAGTCCAGCGGTGGCCGCGAGATCCTTGATCGCCTGCGGCATGCCGTGCATCCAGCCACGGGATTCGCCGCGATCAAGTTGCCGATCACATTCATCGGCCTCGCGCAAAACCTCCTCGGCGGGACGCAACGACACCAGCGCGTTGACCTGTGGATTGAAACGTTCGATGTGCTGCAGATACGCCTGCATCACTTCACGGCACGAGACTTTGCGGGCATGGATCGCGCGGGACAACGCATCGGCGTCCAGCGCGACAATCGGATCGATGGCTAACGGACTCAAGATTTCACTCCAAGGTTGAGCGCGCTGGGGGCTTTGGCGCGGGGCGCCTCTTGCATGCAATAAATCCCGAGCAAGGTCAGCAGGCAAGCGAACAACACATAGAACGAAGGCGCCACCGGGGTTTCCAGCACCTTGCTCAACCAGGTCACGATCAGCGGCGCGAAACCGCCGAACACCATTACCGAAATGTTGTAGGCAATCGACACGCCGGTGGAGCGCACTTCGATGGGAAATTGCTCGGCCAGCGCCGTCGGTGCCGGGCCGAAGAAGCCGCCAATCGCGCCGCACAGCAGCAGTTGCATTACCAGCAAACGTTCGATTGAAGGCGCTGCCGCGACCCACACGTACAGCGGATAAATCATCACGAAAAACGCCAGGGTAAAGGCCATCAATACCGGTCGCCGGCCGACGCGATCCGACAGTGCGCCGGAGAACGGTATCACCACGGTCATCAGCGCCACCGCGAGCATCTGCACCAGCAGCACCTGATCCAGCGGCAAGCCGAGGTTGGTGTGGGCGAAGGTCGGCATGTTCACCAGCACCACGTAAAACGCCACCGTCGCACCACTGGCCAGGCCCATCGACACCAGCAGGCTGCGGCGATGTTCGCGAACCACTTGCCACAGGCCCGGCGCTGCGCCTTTGGCTTTTTTGCGCGCTTCGAGAAACTCTTCCGGCTCTTCCATGTGCTTGCGAATCCACAAGCCGACCGGGCCGATCAACAGGCCGAGCACGAACGGAATCCGCCAGCCCCAACTGTCCAGCGTCTCAGGGGTAAACAGGTGGGTGACCAACGCCACCATCGCCGCGCCGGCAAACACCGCCAGGCATTGCCCGACCAGTTGCCACGAACCGTACAAACCTTTGCGATGAGCCGGCGCGCTTTCCACCAGAAACGCCGTGGCGCTGGCGTATTCACCGCCGGTGGCAAAGCCCTGGAGCATCCGCGCAACCACAATCAGCAACGGCGCGCCCATGCCGATGGCGGCGTAACTTGGCGCGAAAGCGATCATTGCAATGGACACGGTCATCAGACGAATGATCATCTGCATCGCCGCTTTGCGACCTTTGCGGTCGGAATACATGCCGAGCAGGATGCCGCCCACCGGGCGCATGAAGAAGCCGACGCCGAAGGTCGCCAGCGCCATCAGCAGCGAGGCGTAGCTGTCTTCGGAGGGGAAGAATTGCCGGGCGATGATGCTCGCCAGAAAGCCGTAAACAATGAAGTCATACCATTCCAGCGCGTTGCCGATCACGGCGGCGACCACTTGCCGGGTACGCGAAACACCTGTGCCTGAAGCCTGCATGGGAGATTCTCCAAAAGCTGTTGGGTGAGCCCGTGCGCCGGTGCGCTCGGGATTCAGCGGCAGCAGAACGTGAAGAAATCAGGCCGGCTTGAGCCAGCTCTCGGTGAGCGCGCCCCAGTAGGCGGCGCCAGTCAGCAGGATGTCGTCGTTAAAGTCATAGGCGGGGTTGTGCACCATCGGCCGCGACACGCCGTTGCCGATAAACAGATAGGCGCCGGGGCAACGCTGAAGCATCCAGGCGAAGTCTTCGCTGCCCATCAGTTTTGGCGTGTTGCCATCGACGGCATCGGCGCCGACCAATTCGACGCCAATGTTGCGGGCGAACTCGGTTTCGGCGGCGTGGTTGACCAGCACGGGATAGGCCGGGCGATGTTCGATTGTCGAAGTACAGCCGAAACTCTGCGCCTGGGTTTCGATGATGTTGCGCACGCGGTTGAGGGTTTGTTCGCGCACATCGGCATTCAGTGCGCGCAGGCTCAGACGCAGAATCGCCTGCTGCGGAATGACGTTGGCCGCCTCCCCCGCTTGCAGTGCACCGACGGTGACCACCGCCGCTTGCTGCGCATCGATGTTGCGCGCGACCACGGTTTGCAGCGCCATCACCACACTCGCCGCAGCGACCAGCGGATCGACCGTCAGGTGCGGCATCGAGCCGTGGCCGCCGACGCCTTCGATGACCACGTTAAGCAGGTCTTGCGAAGCCATCATCGGCCCTTCGCGAAAGCCCAAATGCCCAGCGGGCAGGCCCGGCATGTTGTGCATGCCGAATAGCGCATCGCAGGGGAAACGTTCAAGCAGACCATCGGCGAGCATCGCTTCGGCGCCGCCCTGACCTTCTTCGGCGGGTTGGAAAATCAGCGTGAGGGTGCCGTCGAACTGACGTGTCGCCGCCAGATAACGTGCGGCGCCGAGCAGCATGGTCGTGTGTCCGTCGTGACCGCAGGCGTGCATGCAGCCCTTGTGCTGACTGCTGTAGGCGACGCCGGTATTTTCGATGATCGGCAAGGCGTCCATGTCGGCACGCAGACCGAGTTTGCGCGAGCTGCTGCCGTTGCGCAGCACACCGACGACGCCGGTTTTGCCGATGCCGGTGTGGACTTCGTAGCCCCAGCTTTCAAGGGATTTGGCGACCAGCGCCGAGGTGCGGCTTTCTTCGAAACCGAGTTCGGGGTGGGCGTGGATGTCTTGGCGGGTGGCGTGCAGGTCGCTGGCGACGTCGCTGAGCCAGGCCAGAATGTGCTGATGTCGGGTCATGACGGATCTCCTCGCGCGGGTTTTCCCGGTCTTGTTGTTCGCAATGAATTCACGACACGTTGGAAGGCAGGTCGTGCTCACCGCCAGATAACCGCGAGACGCGCGCGAGGACAATCGAATGTGGTTCCGCAGAGTGGAACCCCGCTACTCCGTTGTAGGAGCAAGGCTTGCCCGCGAAGGCATATTGTCAGTCACCGAAGATGTTGCCTGTGCCGGCCCAATCGCGGGCAAGCCATGCTCCTACAAGGGATTGGGTGTGATCAGGGATTCAGGCGGCAGCCCTGGCGTTCGCTTTGCCACTGGGCGCTGTTGCTGCGCCCCATGCCGCTGACGGTGATGGTTTTGCGGGCTGGGTCATCGCTGAATTGGCTGGTCGGCAGCCATTGTTTTACGTAGCCACGGCAATACTCGGCATCGTTGTTCATCACGTACCGGCACGAACAATACTCCTTGGCGGTGTAGGCGCTGATGATGTCGGGGAAGGCCCACAAATTTTCCCGTTCGTAGACGATCCAGCCGAGCAACAAAACCAGCAGCAACAGCAAAAAGCGCTTCATGGCCGCACCGCCTGCATCACGCGTTTGAGCAGCTCGTTATGCCGATAACTGCCATCGCGATCATCGCCATAACGGACGATCAGCAGTTTCTCGCTGGGAACCACATACAGCGCCTGCCCCCAATGGCCGAGAGCAGCGAAGGTGTCGGGCGGTGCATCGGGCCACGGAGACGCCGCGCCATCCGCCGCACGGTTGAGCCACCACTGCCCGCCGGGTACGGCTTCGTCTTGATGCGCCTTGTAACCGGCGAACGGTGTGAGGTTGAACGCGAGCCAGTCCTTGGGCAATAACTGCCGATCATTCCAGCGCCCATCACGCGCCATCAACAGACCCACTCGCGCCAGATCCCGCGCGGTGAGATAAGCGTAAGACGACGCGACAAACGTGCCCGTCGCATCGGTTTCCCACACGGCGTGGCGGATGCCCAAGGGTTCGAACAACGCCGTCCACGGATAGTCCGGATAGCGCTGCGGACCGACGATGTTTTTCAGTGCGGCGGCGAGCAGATTGCTGTCGCCACTGGAATAGCGGAAGGCCTGCCCCGGGGGCGCGTAGCTGTCGTGATCCGCCGTATACGCAGCCATGTCGCGGTGACCACGGGTATAGAGCATCGCCACCACCGAGGATTTCAGCGGGGCGTATTCGTAGTCCTCCTGCCAGTCGAGGCCTGAGGCCCAGTGCAATAAGTCAGCGATTTTTATCTGCGGGTGTTTAGCCAGCGGCGGGTAAAACTTCGCTACCGGATCCTCAAGTTTGAACAGGCCTTCGCCGTACGCCACACCGAGGACGGCGGCCATCAGGCTTTTGCTGATTGACCAGGTCAGGTGCGGGGTTTGCGCGTTGGTTGGGCCGGCGTAGCGTTCGTAGATGATCTGCCCGTCGCGGATGATCAGCAGCGCATCGGTGCGGATGCCTTTGCGGCTGGTGTCGTCGCGGGGTGGGAAGGCGTAGTTTTCCAGCGCTTGAGTATTGGTGATTATCGCGCCAGTCGGCCACTGCTCACCGGGCCATGGTTCGGCCTGAATGGTGGCGCTGATCAGCAGCAGAAGCAGGGTCAGGCCTTTGAACATGGTGAGGGCTCGCTAGACAGATCTGCAAATCCTAGCCCAGAAAAATGACAATCTGCGATCCGATGCCTCCTGTAGGAGCTGCCGCAGGCTGCGATCTTTTGATTTTGCCTTTTAAAAAACAAGATCAAAAGATCGCAGCCTGCGGCAGCTCCTACAGGGGGGTGTGCAGGGCTTTGGTCAGGCGTTTGGCTCTGGCGATAGAGGCCAACTGCATCACCCCCTGATCCCGCCGCCACATCTGCGCCCGCTCCGAACCACCCTCCGCCAACGCCTGATCAACCTCAGGCTTGAGCGCATCAAACTGCGCAAACAGCCCAGCCAACAACACATGCCCGGCCGGATTATTCGGCGGCTGCCGACTCGCCTCCGCACACCCGGCCAACAGCGCCAGCAAACGCAATTGCAGCGTCTGTGGCCAATCGCTGTCCTGCCCGACGCCATACAACCAAGCAGTCATCGCACTCAGCACATAAACATCTTCCAGCGTGCGAAACGGCTTCACATAAGCATCCCAACCATCCCCCGCCAACAACTCACACAGCGCACCATCGAGCAACAGCCGACCATGACTGATGTCCGGCATCAACGGCAGCGCCGGCAATTTCTCCACGGTGACGCCGGGCTCACCGGGGTAGACCACGGCCAGACTCAGGCGCGGACTTTCGCCGGGCTCTTCACTGCGCGCCGCGATCAACAACCAATCCGCCGCATCACCGGCGGTGACGAAATCCTTGCGTCCACTCAGACGCAAATCCGTCAGCCGCGTCTGCATGTCTGCCGGGCGCAGACTGCGCTGTTCGGTCGCACACAAAGCGCCAAGGCTGAGCGGCGCACTCGGCCACAACATGCGCAACGCCGCCTGATAACCGACCAGAAACGCCAGCCCCGGCGTCGCCATTCGCCGCCCACCGGCGACCGCCAATTCGAACGGCGTGACGTTGCCCAACTGCTGCAACAACGTCGCAAAACCCTCGGCAAGGTCAGCAACGGCGGGCAATCGTTCACGGCTGTGCAGCAGATCTGGCCAGGGCATAAGAGGCTCCTTGTGGGCTGTCATATAAGCATCACCGAACGTTCATGGCGATGACACCGGGGCTACATAGCCTGACTTTGCACAACACGGCTGCATAAAGAAAGTCGATCGGCTGCAACCCACGACGGGTTCAAGGCCCGTAC
>NZ_JBIVMX010000008.1:84263-125315 GCF_044753305.1 Pseudomonas sp. NPDC088429
GAGCGACACCGGCAATGAACGCCGCCTGCAAGCCGAACGCCTGATCGGCGCCGAGGCCTTGCAGCAAGCCCAGGCCCTGCGATTCAACGTGTTCAGCGGCGAATTCAACGCCAAGCTGAAAGGCGCGGAACTGGGTCTGGACATGGATGATTATGATGTTCACTGCAGCCACATCGGCGTGCGCGATTTGAACACCGGCCGTTTGGTGGCGACCACGCGTTTACTCGATCACACCGCCGCCAGCAGCCTCGGCAAGTTCTACAGCGAAGAAGAATTCAGACTGCACGGCCTCGCGCATCTGCAAGGCCCGATCCTCGAAATCGGCCGCACCTGCGTCGACCCGGCGTACCGCAATGGCGGCACCATCGCCGTGTTGTGGGGCGAGTTGGCCGAGGTGTTGAATCAGGGCGGCTACAGCTATCTGATGGGCTGCGCGAGCATCCCGATGCAGGACGGCGGCGTGCAGGCGCACGCGATCATGCAGCGTCTGCGCGAACGTTATCTGTGCACCGAACACCTGCGCGCCGAGCCGAAAAAACCGCTGCCGACGCTGGATATTCCATCGAACGTGATCGCGGAAATGCCGCCGCTGCTCAAGGCCTACATGCGTCTGGGCGCGAAGATCTGCGGCGAGCCATGCTGGGACGAAGATTTCCAGGTCGCCGACGTGTTCATCCTGCTCAAGCGCGACGAACTCTGCCCGCGCTACGCCAAGCACTTCAAGGCGGCCGTGTGATGAGCCGGTTGCGGGTGTACGCGCGGATTGCGCGAGTGCTGATCGTGGTGACACTGGGGCTGACCATGGCCGGTGTCTTCGGCATTTTTGAACGGATTGGTCTGGCGCATTCGATGGAACGTCGCCAGCGTTGGTCGCGCTTTTTCATGGCGCGCTTGGGCAATGCCCTGCCCTTTCGCGTGACCGTGCACGGCGAGCTGCCGAAGCAGCCGATGTTGTGGGTGAGCAATCATGTGTCGTGGACGGATATTCCGCTGCTCGGCATGCTCACGCCGCTGTCGTTTCTGTCCAAGGCTGAAGTGCGCACCTGGCCGGTCGCCGGTTGGCTCGCGGCGAAGGCTGGCAGTCTGTTTATCCGTCGCGGTTCGGGCGACAGCCAGTTGATTCGCAAGCAAATGACCCGTCACCTGCAAACCGCGCATCCGTTGCTGATGTTCCCGGAAGGCACCACCACGGATGGCCGCTCGCTGCGCACCTTTCACGGTCGCTTGCTGTCGGCGGCGATTGATTCGGAGGTGATGCTGCAACCGGTGGCGATTCGTTATCTGCGCGACGGCGAAATCGATGCGCTGGCGCCGTTTATTGGTGACGATGATTTGCTGTCGCACTTGATGCGTTTGTTCAGCAATGATTGCGGCGACGTTGAAGTGCACCTGCTCAAGCCGATTGCCTGTCAGGGGCGCGAGCGTGCGGCGCTGGCGTTTGAAGCGCAGCAGGCGGTGCAGAAGGTGTTGTTTGGTGAGGTGGCGAAACCTGCCGAACCGCGTCGCACCGGCGACCTGATCGCCGCTTGAAAAGCAAAAGATCGCAGCCTTCGGCAGCTCCTACACCGATCCTTGTAGGAGCTGCCGAAGGCTGCGATCTTTTGATCTTGCTTAATCCCGCAACCCAGCAAAATCCTGGAGAACTGCCTGAAACACAAATCCCCTGTAGGAGTGAGCCTGCTCGCGATAGCGGTACATCAGGCAACATCAACGTGACTGACCCACCGCTATCGCGAGCAGGCTCACTCCTACATTAGATATTCGGTGTCTGGGGGTTTTGGGCGAAGTCCTGGAGATGTGGGTAGAACAATCTGAAGTCTTCACTCAACGGCTCATACAACCGCCGCAACTCCTGCATCGCCCCCGCCAGTTCCTCGGGCCGGCTCAACCGCCGCGAGATCCCGCGCAACACCTGTTCCAGCACTTCAAATTCCTGATACGAACCCAACCAGTCATTGGCGACCATGTGCGGCGCAATCTTCGCCAGTCGCTCGGGCAATTCCCGCTCGTGAGTCAGCACCCGATACACATCAGCCGTGAAAACCTCCAGCGGCTGATCGGCATACAACGTCCAATCCCGCGCCAGACAATGATCAAAAAACACATCAAGCACGATCCCGGCATAACGCCGCCGCGTTTCGGTAAACCGCCCCAACGCGACATCCACCAAGGGATGGCGATCGGTAAACACGTCAATCCGTCGATGCAGCTGAATCGCCGCTTCCACCTCCGGCGCAAACTGCCCTTGCAGCCGCCCTTTGACGAAGTCGCCATACAGGCTGCCGAGTAATTGCCCGGGGCGCTGGCCACCGAGGTGCAAATGTGCGAGATAGTTCATGAGCGCAGCTTAGCACCGCGCCCTGCAATCGACACCTCACCATATCGTTATAACCCGATATACCGATTTAAGAGGTCATCAGACCGAAATCATATTGGTATATCGCGAAATACCAATTTAAAGTTCGCCTCATCGCGATATTGCGTTGTACACAACCGAGCCCCTGCCATGAACCTTGACCTCGACGAAATAATAAAAGCCCTGGCGCACCCAGTACGGCGAGACATCCTCAACTGGCTGAAAGACCCGAAAGGCGAATTCCCGGAACAGTTGCACAACCACGAGTACGGCATTTGCGCCGGGCAGATCGATCAGCGCTGTGGCCTGTCGCAGTCGACCGTTTCTGCCCACCTCGCGACGTTGCAACGCGCTGGGCTGATCAGCAGCCAGAAGGCCGGGCAGTGGCACTTTTTCAAACGTAACGAGGACGTGATCCAGGCGTTCCTCAGCACCCTCAGTAAAGAGCTCTGACCCTTAACGTCAGCCAGCCGACAAGGAAACCCGCATGCCCCTCTCGCTACTCATCCTCGCCTTGAGCGCCTTTGCCATCGGCACCACCGAATTCGTCATCATGGGCCTGTTGCCCGATGTGGCGGCCGACCTCGGTGTGTCGATCCCCGGCGCCGGCTGGCTGGTGACTGGTTACGCCTTGGGCGTGGCCATCGGTGCGCCGTTCATGGCACTGGCCACCGCCAAACTGCCGCGCAAGGCGGCACTGGTCGCATTGATGGGCATCTTTATTGTCGGCAACCTGCTCTGCGCCATCGCCAGTGACTACAACGTGTTGATGTTCGCCCGTGTAGTCACGGCCCTCTGCCACGGCGCTTTCTTCGGTATCGGTTCGGTCGTTGCCGCCAATCTGGTGCCGGCCAACAAACGCGCTTCCGCCGTCGCATTGATGTTCACAGGTCTGACGCTGGCCAACGTGCTTGGCGTTCCACTGGGCACTGCGCTGGGTCAGCAATACGGCTGGCGCTCGACTTTCTGGGCGGTGACCGTGATTGGCGTGATCGCGCTGATCGGCCTGATCCGCTTCCTGCCGGCCAAGCGCGACGAAGAAAAACTCGACATGCGCGCCGAACTCGCCGCCCTCAAAGGTGCGGGCATCTGGCTGTCGCTGAGCATGACCGCGCTGTTCGCCGCGTCCGTCTTCACCGTGTTCACTTATGTGGCTCCGCTGCTTGGCGAAGTCACCGGCGTCTCGCCGCGTGGCGTGACCTGGACGCTGATGTTGATCGGCCTCGGTCTGACTGTCGGCAACATCATCGGCGGCAAACTCGCCGACAAAGGCATGGCCGCCACGTTGATCGGCGTGTTCATCGCCATGGCGGTGATCTCCACCGTGCTGACCTGGACCAGCGTCGCGCTGATTCCGTCTGAAATCACCCTGTTCCTTTGGGCTGTCGCCTGCTTCGCCGCCGTGCCGGCCCTGCAAGTCAACGTGGTGACCTTCGGCAAAGCCGCACCGAACCTGGTGTCGACCCTGAACATCGGCGCTTTCAACGTCGGCAACGCCCTCGGCGCCTGGGTCGGCGGCAGCGTCATCGCCCACGGTTACGGCCTGACCAGCGTGCCGCTCGCCGGCGGTGCCCTCGCGGTACTGGCGCTGTTGGTGACCCTGATTACTTTCCGCCAGAACGGCAATGCCGATCTGGCCCCCGCGACTCACTGATTAACTTTCACTTTTACGAGGGTTGTAGACATGGCAACTATTTTTGATCCCATCAAACTCGGCGACGTCGAACTGGCCAACCGCATCATCATGGCCCCGCTGACCCGCTGCCGCGCCGATGAAGGCCGCGTACCGAACGCGCTGATGGCTGAATATTATGTACAGCGCGCTTCCGCCGGCCTGATCCTCAGCGAAGCCACTTCGGTAACGCCAATGGGCGTGGGCTATCCGGACACCCCGGGCATCTGGTCCAACGACCAAGTGCGCGGCTGGTCCAATGTGACCAAAGCCATTCACGGCGCTGGCGGCAAGATCTTCCTGCAACTGTGGCACGTCGGCCGCGTCTCCCATCCGTCGTACCTCAACGGTGAAGCGCCGGTCGCCCCGAGCGCCATCCAGCCAAAAGGTCACGTCAGCCTGGTTCGTCCAATGGCCGACTACCCGACTCCGCGCGCACTGGAAACCGCTGAAATCGCCGACATCGTCGACGCCTACCGCACCGGTGCCGAGAACGCCAAAGCCGCCGGTTTTGACGGCGTGGAAATCCACGGCGCCAACGGTTACCTGCTCGACCAGTTCCTGCAAAGCAGCACCAACCAGCGCACCGATAACTACGGCGGCTCCCTGGAAAACCGTGCGCGCCTGTTGCTGGAAGTGACTGACGCTGCGATCGAAGTCTGGGGCGCTGGCCGCGTCGGTGTGCACCTGGCACCACGCGCCGACTCCCATGACATGGGCGACGACAACCTCGCCGAAACCTTCACCTACGTCGCGCGTGAGCTGGGCAAGCGCGGTATCGCGTTCATCTGCTCCCGTGAGAAAGAAGGCGCCGACAGTCTCGGCCCGCAACTGAAAGAAGCTTTCGGTGGCCCGTACATCGCCAACGAACGCTTCACCAAGGACAGCGCCAACGCGTGGCTGGCGAGTGGCAAGGCTGACGCTGTGGCGTTTGGCGTGCCGTTTATTGCCAACCCGGATCTGCCGGCGCGTTTGCAGGCTGATGCGCCGTTGAATGAAGCGCGTCCGGAGTTGTTCTACGCTAAGGGGCCGGTCGGTTACATCGACTATCCGACGTTGTAAGTAATATCGTCAAAGCCCAAAAGCCCCGACTCGAAAGAGCCGGGGCTTTTTATTGAATTAACGTCTTACATTACGAAATCAACCATTACACAGCTAACAGGAAAGTTTGAAAAATGCCTGATATTTTCTATCACTCAAATCAACCAAAGGTGTTTGCATCATGGAAAACAACAGCCCGACAGAGACTTCGGAACAATCAACACTGGACAAATTAAACTCTTCTGAAGAATTGATTCAAAGCATCAACCACTTCTTCCAGTCTCTTTCCTTATCTTCAAGCTTTGAAGAATTATCCAACAACCTATCGGCCATCTTCGAGACCGAACAGAAAACAAGAAACCGTTTCAAGGAGCTCGTCAAAGAAACCCAACGGCAGGAGCTGGAAGACTGGAATGCAGTAAGCCGAATCAAATCCCACACCAGTGTCATCGTATACATCTATAACGGTGCCTACCGCACATTCAAGCTCACCGGTTCCAGCTGGGACACCAGCGAACATGATCTGGAAGATTATACAATCGAACCCTTCCAATACTCTTCGTTCATACTTCGCAGTGAAATACCTAAACGCATAGGCGGAAAATCGACGCGTTCGACAAAAGTAGATCATGATTTTACTTTTGCAAGCGAACATGAAACTTTTGAGTTCTCGACATCTTTAAAAATCAACAAGCCGTACGACCCGTTTAGTTTCAACCCACAGGAAGTACCTGATCGACGTCACAGCGCTGTCGTGCTAAATACCAGTCCAATCAAAGTAACATCCAGGATATCGCGACAGCAATCCGAAAAACCTTACAGCTACAGTGTGATCATCAGCATCAGTTAAAGCGGCCATAGTGTTTCAGTTCAATCCGGCCAAATGCCGCTTTCCAGAAATCCGGCCCGATAACCACCCGACCAGGTAAAGCGCACCCGTGATTAACGTGATCGAAACAAATTCCCTACAAAATACGTAGCCCGCTGGCTGTCATCGGAAAGCCTATACGTATATAAAAGCAGCCTGTTTTGCACCGCGCGGGTGAAAAACGGCGTTTTCGCCCGCGCCAATTGACATAAGCTGTGCTAATTACGCATTTTGTTTCATTTGCGCAGGCTAGGGCTCAGGCGCAGCATATCCAACCCTGTATCGACCCAACGCTCGGCCTCGGCATGCAGCTCAAAGCTGTCCGGTGCCAGAAGCCATCCGTACAGGAGGCCATCAATATAGGCATGAATGCTGATGGCCGCGCGGGCAGTGTCGAGATCTTCCGGCAACTGACCGCGATTCACCGCATTACGCAGGGTCAGCCCGATGCGATCGTTGCATTCGAGGCTGGCCGTCCGGCGCTGCTGGCGCAAATCGCACATTTCATCGGTGAATTCGCACTTATGAAACAGAATTTCGTTGATACGCCGGGTTTTCGGGTCCAGTGCAATTTGATGAAACAAATGAATCAACAGCTTGCGCATGCAGCCCAGCGGGTCGAGTTCGTCCTCGCTTTCACTGGCCTTGGCCAGTTCATCCAGCGTTTCGTGCAGGGTGTCGAGCATGGCCTGAAGCAGGTCGGCTTTATTGCTGAAATGCCAATAAATAGCGCCACGCGTGACGCCGGCAAGGGTCGCGATGTCCGCCAGCGTCGTACGAGCGACGCCCCTTTCATAAAAGGCTTTCTCCGCCGCTTCCAGAATCTGGCTGCGGGTTTCCTGAGCTTCCTCTTTGGTACGACGGACCATGGCAGTAAAACCTCAAACAGGATGTTTCAGGGATGGCTGAATATCCGCTGAATAAAGAGGGGGTGATCTCTCGCGGATCGGCTCCCCGGCCTACAATTTCTTACCTTGCGACGACTTTTGTAACAGGGTGGGTACGACGCCAAGGTGTTTACAAACAACCATGAACGTAAGTATATTCCTTAGCAAGCTACTTATCCACCCGGTACCCTTTTTTTACCCTTCCACACTTCTTGTGCGCTTTTTGCGCGCCTGACCCGAGGATTTTCATGCAATTCAAGCCAGCTGTTACCGCTCTGGTCACTGCCGTCGCCCTGGCATCGCTGCTCAGCGGATGTAAAAAGGAAGAAGCGGCACCGGCCGCTCCGCCCCCTCAGGTCGGCGTCGTTACCCTGCAACCACAAGCCTTTACCCTCACCTCGGAACTGCCGGGCCGCACCAGCGCGTTCCGCGTTGCCGAAGTTCGACCACAGGTCAACGGCATCATTCTCAAGCGTCTGTTCAAGGAAGGTGGCGACGTCAAAGCCGGCCAGCAGCTGTATCAGATCGATCCCGCCGTGTACGAAGCGACCCTGAAAAGCGCCGAAGCCAACCTGCGTTCGACCAAGTCGATCTCCGATCGCTACAAGCAGCTGGTCGATGAACAAGCCGTCAGCCGTCAGGAATACGACACCGCCGTGTCCAACCGCATGGAATCGGAAGCGTCGCTGCAGAGCGCGCAGATCAACGTGCGTTACACCAAGGTGTACGCGCCGATCTCCGGCCGTATCGGTCGCTCTTCGGTCACCGAAGGTGCACTGGTCAACAATGGCCAGACCGATGCGATGGCAACGATCCAGCAGCTGGATCCGATTTACGTCGACGTGACCCAGTCCTCGGTTGAATTGCTGGAACTGCGCCGCGAGCTGGAAAGCGGTCGTCTGCAAAAATCCGGCGAGAACTCGGCAGCGGTCAAACTGACCCTGGAAGACGGCAGCCAGTACAAGCTCGACGGTAAGCTGGAATTCTCCGAAGTCTCGGTCGACCCGACTACCGGTTCCGTGACCCTGCGCGCCGTGTTCCCGAACCCGGATCACACCCTGCTACCGGGCATGTTCGTCCGTGCTCAATTGCAGGCCGGTGTTAACGCTGCAGCGATTCTGGCACCGCAACAAGGCGTGACCCGCGACCTCAAAGGCACCCCGACCGCACTGGTGGTTGGCGCCGACAACAAGGTCGAGCTGCGTCAGCTCAAGGCCAGCCGCACCGTCGGTAGCCAGTGGCTGATCGAAGACGGCCTGAAAGCCGGCGATCGTCTGATCACCGAAGGCCTGCAATACGTTCGTCCGGGCGTGCAAGTGAACCCGACCGAAGCCACCAACGTAGCGAAAAAGAACCCGGCCCCCGCTCAGCCTGCTGACAAAGCCGCTGGCGGCAAAGGGGAGTAACTCATGTCAAAATTCTTCATCGACCGTCCGATTTTCGCCTGGGTAATTGCCCTGGTGATCATGCTGGTCGGGGCACTTTCGATCCTGAAATTGCCGATCAACCAGTACCCGAGCATTGCGCCACCGGCCATTGCGATCTCCGTGACCTACCCGGGCGCTTCGGCGCAAACCGTGCAGGACACCGTGGTTCAGGTGATCGAGCAGCAGCTCAACGGTATCGACAACCTGCGTTATGTGTCGTCGGAAAGTAACTCCGACGGCAGCATGACCATCACCGCGACCTTCGAGCAAGGCACCAACTCCGACACCGCGCAGGTTCAGGTTCAGAACAAGCTGAACCTGGCCACCCCGCTGTTGCCGCAGGAAGTGCAGCAACAAGGTATCCGTGTGACCAAGGCAGTGAAAAACTTCCTCTTGGTGATCGGCGTGGTATCGCGTGACGGCAGCATGACCAAGGACGACTTGTCCAACTACATCGTGTCGAACATGCAGGATCCGATCTCGCGTACCGCCGGTGTCGGTGACTTCCAGGTCTTCGGTGCCCAGTACGCGATGCGCATCTGGCTCGACCCGGCCAAGTTGAACAAGTACAACCTGACCCCGGGCGATGTCAGCACGGCGATTTCCGCGCAGAACGTCCAGGTCTCCTCCGGTCAGCTCGGCGGTTTGCCGGCGCTGCCTGGCCAGCAACTGAACGCCACGATCATCGGCAAGACCCGTCTGCAGACTGCCGAGCAGTTCAAGGCGATTCTGCTGAAGGTCAATCAGGACGGTTCGCAAGTTCGCATTGGTGACGTCGCCGATGTCGGTCTGGGTGGCGAAAACTCGACCATTTCGGCTCAGTTCAACGGCAAGCCGTCGTCCGGTCTGGCGGTGAAACTGGCCAACGGCGCCAACGCCCTCGACACCGCCAAAGCCCTGCGCAAGACGATTGACGAGCTCAAGCCGTTCTTCCCGGAAGGCATGGAAGTGGTGTTCCCGTACGACACCACCCCGGTGGTGACCGAGTCGATCAAGGGTGTGGTTGAAACCCTGGTCGAAGCGATCGTGCTGGTATTCCTGGTGATGTTCCTGTTCCTGCAAAACTTCCGCGCCACCGTCATCACCACGATGACCGTGCCGGTAGTATTGCTCGGTACTTTCGGCATCCTCGCGGCGTTCGGTTTCAGCATCAACACCCTGACCATGTTCGGTATGGTGTTGGCCATCGGCTTGCTGGTGGACGATGCCATCGTTGTGGTGGAAAACGTCGAGCGGGTGATGAGCGAAGAAGGCTTGTCACCGAAGGAAGCGACCAAAAAGTCCATGGGCCAGATCCAGGGCGCACTGGTCGGTATTGCGCTGGTGCTGTCGGCGGTACTGCTGCCGATGGCGTTCTTCAGCGGCTCCACCGGTGTGATCTACAAGCAGTTCTCGATCACCATCGTCTCGGCCATGGCCCTGTCGGTATTGGTTGCGCTGATCTTCACCCCGGCGCTCTGCGCCACCATGCTCAAGGCGATTCCGAAAGGCGAGCACGGCACACCGAAAAAAGGCTTCTTTGGCTGGTTCAACCGTAACTTCGATCGTGGCGTTCGCAGCTACGAGCGCGGCGTTGGCAACATGCTGTCGCGCAAAGCCCCGTACCTGCTGGCGTACCTGCTGATCGTGGTTGGCATGATCTGGCTGTTCACGCGCATTCCGACCGCGTTCCTGCCGGAAGAAGACCAGGGCGTACTGTTCGCCCAGGTGCAAACCCCGGCCGGTTCCAGTGCTGAACGTACCCAAGTCGTCATCGACGAAATGCGTTCCTACCTGCTGGAGAAAGAGTCCGGTGCGGTGGCCTCGGTGTTCACCGTGAACGGCTTCAACTTCGCCGGTCGTGGGCAGAGCTCGGGTCTGGCGTTCATCATGCTTAAACCGTGGGACGAGCGTGACGCCAGCAACAGCGTGTTTGCCCTCGCCCAGCGTGCGCAGCAGCACTTCTTCACCTTCCGCGACGCGATGGTGTTTGCTTTCGCCCCGCCAGCGGTACTGGAGTTGGGTAACGCCACCGGTTTCGACGTGTTCCTGCAAGACCGTGCCGGTATCGGTCACGACAAGTTGATGGAAGCGCGTAACCAGTTCCTCGGTCTGGCCGCGCAGAGCAAGGTGCTCTACCAGGTACGTCCGAACGGCCTGAACGACGAGCCGCAATACCACCTGGAAATTGATGACGAGAAAGCCCGCGCCCTGGGTGTGAGCATTTCCGACATCAACAGCACCCTGTCGATTTCCTTCGGTAGTAGCTACGTCAACGACTTCATCGACCGTGGTCGGGTGAAGAAGGTGTACGTGCAAGGTCAGGCTGGTGCTCGCATGAGCCCCGAAGACATGAAGAAATGGTACGTGCGCAACAGCGCCGGGACCATGGTGCCGTTCTCCGCATTCGCCAAGGGCGAGTGGATCTACGGTTCGCCGAAGCTGGCGCGTTACAACGGTGTAGAAGCGATGGAGATCCTCGGTTCTCCGGCGCCGGGTTACTCCACCGGTGATGCGATGGCCGAAGTCGAAGCGATCGCCAAGAAGCTGCCGGCGGGTGTCGGTATCTCCTGGACCGGTCTGTCGTATGAAGAACGTCTGTCCGGTTCGCAAGCGCCAGCGCTGTACGCCCTGTCGCTGCTGATGGTGTTCCTGTGTCTGGCGGCGCTGTACGAGAGCTGGTCGATTCCGATCGCCGTTATGCTCGTGGTGCCGCTGGGGATCATCGGTGCGCTGCTGGCCACCAGCCTGCGCGGTCTGTCCAACGACGTGTACTTCCAGGTGGGTCTGTTGACGACGATTGGTCTGGCGGCTAAAAACGCCATTCTGATCGTCGAGTTTGCCAAGGAACTGCATGAACAAGGGCGTAGCCTGCGTGATGCGGCGATCGAAGCCTGCCGCATGCGTCTGCGACCGATCATCATGACGTCGCTGGCCTTCGTCCTCGGTGTTGTACCGTTGGCGATCTCTACCGGTGCCGGTTCGGGCAGCCAACACGCGATCGGTACCGGCGTAATTGGCGGTATGCTCACAGCCACGATCCTGGCGGTCTTCTGGGTTCCACTGTTCTTCGTTACGGTTTCGTCCATCGGCCAGCGTAAAATCGCCGATCCAGATGACGAAGCTAAAGAAACTCCTAAAGAGGCTGGCCAATGAGCAAGTCGCTACTCTCCATCGCAGTCGCCGCCTTCGTGCTGAGCGGTTGCTCGCTGATACCTGATTATCAGCAGCCTGAGGCTCCGGTCGCAGGCCAGTACCCGCAAGGGCCGGCGTACTCGCCGGCCCAGGCACCGGCGCAAGCCGCTGCCGAGCAGGGCTGGAAGCAGTTTTTCCACGACCCTGCCCTGCAACAGCTGATCCAGGTGTCGCTGGAAAACAACCGCGACCTGCGTGTCGCGGCACTGAACATCGACGCTTACGCGGCTCAATACCGTATTCAGCGTGCTGACTTGTACCCGGCGATTTCGGCCAATGGCTCCGGCAGCCGTCAACGTCTTCCGGAGCGCGCTTCGCAGACCGGCGAGTCGATGATCAGCAGCTCGTACTCGGCCACCGTTGGCATCAGCGCCTACGAACTCGACCTGTTCGGTCGCGTTCGCAGCCTGAGCGAGCAAGCGCTGCAACAATACTTCGCCACGGAAGAAGCGCGTCGCAGCACCCAGATCAGTCTGGTCGCCAGCGTCGCCAATGCTTATCTGACCTGGCAAGCGGACAAGGAACTGCTCAAGCTGACCCAAGACACCCTCGGTGCCTTTGAAGAAAGCTACAAGCTGACCAGCCGCAGCAACGAAGTCGGTGTCGCTTCGGCACTGGATCTGGCGCAGTCGCGTACCTCGGTGGAAAACGCCCGTGCGCAACTGGCGCGCTACACCCGCCAGGTCGCTCAGGATGAAAACAGCCTGACCCTGCTGCTCGGCACCGGTATCCCGGCCAACCTGCAAGCGGCCAAACCGCTGTCGGATGATCTGCTCAGCGACGTACCGCCGGGTCTGCCATCGGATCTGCTGCAACGTCGTCCGGACATTCTGCAAGCCGAGCACAACCTGAAAGCGGCCAACGCCAACATCGGCGCGGCCCGTGCAGCGTTCTTCCCGAGCATCAGCCTGACCGCCAACGCGGGCACCCTGAGCCCGGATCTGTCCGGTCTGTTCAAGGGTGGTTCGGGCACGTGGCTGTTCTCGCCGCAGATCAACCTGCCGATCTTCAACGCCGGCAGCCTGCGCGCCAGCCTCGACTACGCCAAGATCCAGAAGGACATTGGCGTGGCGAACTACGAGAAGTCGATTCAAACCGCCTTCCAGGAAGTCGCCGACGGCCTGGCCGCCCGCCAGACCTACACCGAGCAGCTGCAAGCGCAGCGTGACTTCGTTCAGGCCAACCAGGATTACTACCGCCTGGCCGAGCGTCGTTACCGCATCGGTGTCGACAGCAACCTGACCTTCCTCGATGCCCAGCGTCAGTTGTTCAGCGCGCAACAAGCGCTGATCACCGACCGCCTCGCGCAGCTGACCAGTGCGGTCAACCTGTACAAGGCTTTGGGTGGCGGCTGGAATTCGCAAACCGCGAAGAACGAGCCGGTGAAAGAAGAAGCGCCGAAGATGAGATTGTTCTGATCATCTGCTGAACACAAGAAGCCCACCGATTGGTGGGCTTTTTGTTGCCTGAAGATCAAAAGATCGCAGCCTTCGGCAGCTCCTGCATTTGAAATGCGATCCCCTGTAGGAGCTGCCGAAGGCTGCGATCATTTGATCTTCAATGCTGTTCGATAATCGCCCAAAACCCGCTTTTACCAATTGAATCAAAACATCCGCCCCCCGCACCATTCGAGCCACAAAACCAATAACAACAGGTTCGCCACATGCTCCCACGCCCTGCTCCGTCCGGCTGATCGCCGCCGCTCCGCCCCCTGAACTCATCGCATTTCTGCGCCACAAAAACGGCCGCAGCGCATTCCGTTTGCCTCAAAAAAACAAGAGAGACCCAGCTATGACCACCTCCCCTGCGCCCTACGCATTTCCCGGCCTGATCGCCCTGGCCCTGGCGGGTGCCGCCCTCCCCGTCGCGGCTGAAGAAGCGGGGTTTATTGAAGGGGCCAAGGTCAACCTCAACCTGCGCAACTTCTACATCAACCGCAACTTCACCAACCCGACCAAGGCGCAGGGCAAGGCTGAAGAGTGGACGCAGAACTTCATCCTCGACGCCAAATCCGGCTTCACCCAAGGCACCGTCGGCTTCGGCATGGACGTGCTGGGTTTGTATTCGTTGAAACTCGATGGCGGCAAAGGCACGGGCGGAACGCAGTTGTTGCCGCTGGATCACGACGGGCGCCCGGCGGATAACTTCGGGCGCACCAACGTCGCGTTCAAGGCCAAATTTTCCCAGACCGAAGTGAAGGTCGGCGAATGGATGCCAGTGCTGCCGATCCTGCGTTCGGACGACGGTCGCTCGCTGCCGCAAACCTTTCGTGGCGGCCAGATCACCTCGAAAGAAATCGACGGCCTGACCCTCTACGGCGGCCAGTTCCGCGCCAACAGCCCGCGCGACGACAGCAGCATGAGCGACATGTCGATGACCGGCAAAGCGGCGTTCACCTCGGATCGATTCAACTTTCAGGGCGGCGAATATGTGTTCAATGACAAGCGCACCCAGATCGGCTTATGGAACGCTGAACTCAAGGACATCTACAGCCAGCAATACGTCAACCTGACGCACAGCCAACCGCTGGGCGACTGGACGCTGGGCGCCAACCTCGGTTTCTTCTACGGCAAGGACGACGGCAGCGCGCGCGCCGGCGATCTCGACAACAAGACCTGGTCGGGGATGTTCTCGGCCCGATACGGCGGCAACACCTTCTACGTCGGCCTGCAAAAACTCACCGGCGACAGCGCGTGGATGCGGGTCAACGGCACCAGCGGCGGCACGCTGGCCAACGACAGTTACAACGCCAGTTATGACAACGCGCAGGAACGCTCGTGGCAGCTGCGCCACGACTACAACTTCGCCGCGTTGGGCGTGCCCGGCCTGACCCTGATGAACCGCTACATCAGCGGCGACAACGTACACACCGGCACCATCACTGACGGCAAGGAATGGGGCCGCGAATCGGAACTGGGCTACACCGTGCAGAGCGGCACGCTCAAGGATCTCAACGTCAGATGGCGCAACTCGACCATGCGCCGGGATTTCAGCAATAACGAATTCGATGAGAATCGTTTGATCGTCAGTTACCCGATCAGCCTCCTCTAGACACCGATCCAACCCTGATGGCGTTGGATCTGATCCCTGCGGCCTCTGTAGGAGCTGCCGAAGGCTGCGATCTTTTGATGTTGTTTTTAAGATCAAGATCAAAAGATCGCAGCCTGCGGCAGCTCCTACAGGGATTTGTGCCATTGGTCTGGATGAGTGGTGATTTGCCGGCCGGCAGGTAAAGTTAAAAAACCTGAAGGACTCAGGTGTACGCCCCTTCCCACTTCCGTTATCTGTTGATGTTGGTCCCCTAAAGACTTGAGCCAGGCTGTCATCGGAAGACACTGTTGATCACCAGAGGACGACCTCATGATCACCCGACTCAAAGAAGCAGCACCTGACTGGAACGCCAAGGCGTACCAGCAGTTTTCCCGCCTCAGGCAACGCCCGGTCAATGAATTGCTCGACCGTGTCGACCTGCACCATCCCAAACGTATGGTTGACCTCGGTTGCGGCACCGGCATCGCCACCCGCTTGTTGGCTGAGCGCTGGCCGCAGGCGCACTTGCTGGGCATCGACAGTTCAGCGCAAATGCTCGACGAGGCCCGCCGCTTGCCGATCAACGCCTCATGGCAACAGTGCGACCTGCTCGACTGGCAGCCTGAACAACCGGCGGATCTGCTGTTTGCCGCCGCCGTGCTGCACTTTATTGATGGTCATGAAACGCTGCTGCCGCGCCTGCTCGGCCAGCTCAACGCCGGCGGTTGCCTGGCCGCGCATATGCCGGACTGGCGCGATGCGTTGTGGTATCGGCTGATGCTGGAAACCCTCGAAGACGGCGGTGTCGGCGGCACGCCATTGGGCACGGCGGAACTGCGCCAGCGTATGGCGGCGCGGCCGTTGTTGGCGCTGGAGGATTACTACCGTTTGCTGGCGCCGTTGACCACATCGCTGGATATCTGGGAGACCGAGCAGTTGCAGGTGGTCGACGGCAAATCGCCGGTGTATGACTGGGTGAAGGTCTCGGCGCTGCGGCCGGTGATGCAGGCGCTGGATTCAGCGGAGCAGGCGCGGTTTATTTATCACTATCTGATGCGGGTGCATGCGCAGTATCCGCAGGAGGCGGATGGGCATACGTTGTTTGCGTTCAAGCGGATATTTATTGTCGCCAGGGTTTGAAGAGCAAAAGATCGCAGCCTTCGGCAGCTCCTACAGGGGAACGCATTCCAAATGTAGGAGCTGCCGAAGGCTGCGATCTTTTTCGGTTTCAGCCGTCACTCGCGGGATTCAACCCCTAACTCATCCCACACCGATTCCGCCAAATGAAACGTCGCATTCGCCGCCGGAATCCCGCAGTAAATCGCGCTCTGCATGATCACTTCCTTGATCTCGCCGCGGCTCACGCCATTATTCGCCGCCGCGCGCAAATGCAGTTTCAGCTCGCCTTCGCGGTTCATGCCGATCAGCATGGCGATGGTAATCAAACTGCGCGTGTGCCGAGGCAAGCCCGGACGCGTCCAGATATCGCCCCAGGCATGCCGGGTGATCATCTCCTGAAATTCCGAGTTGAACTCGGTCAGCGTGGTCAGGCTGCGATCGACATGCGCATCGCCCAACACCGCGCGGCGCACTTGCATGCCGTCGTCGTAACGTTGTTTCTCGTCCACGAAAATCCCCTTGTCAGGCGTTTAGAAACGCCAATACGCGATCACTGAAATCAGCACCGGCCTGCACGTTCGACAGGTGCGCCGCATAGAACTCGGCGTACTCGGCACCGCGCACGTGCTCCTGAATGAAGTGCCCACCGGCCGGCGGCGTCACCGCATCTTCGGTGCCGGCAATCACCAGCAACGGCACATTGATCGAAGCCAGTTGCTCGCGGAAATCGGCATCACGCACCGCCGCGCAGTTGGCCGCGTAACCCTCAGGCGAGGTGGCCGCGAGCATGTCGGTAATCTGCTTGGCTGCGGCCGGATGTGCAGCGGAAAAATCCGGGGTAAACCAGCGAGCAATGGATGCATCGCGCAGAGCAACCATCGCCGCCGCGCCATCACGCAGCACGGTTTCGATGCGCGGATTCCACACCGATGGATCACCGATTTTGGCTGCCGTGTTGCAGACGATCAGCTTGTGCAGACGATGCCCGGCATTGATCCCCAGCCACTGGCCGATCAGGCCGCCCATCGACAGTCCGCAGAAATGCGCGCGATCGATGTGCAGCGCATCCAGCAGACCAAGTACGTCGTGACCCAGTTGCTCGATGCTGTACGGCCCCGGCGTCACCAGTGATTTGCCGTGACCACGGGTGTCGAAACGCAGCACGCGGAAATGCTCGGTGAACGCCGGCATCTGCACGTCCCACATGTGCAGATCGGTGCCCAGCGAGTTGGACAGCACCAGCACCGGCGCATCGACCGGGCCTTCTATTTGATAGTGCAGTTCGCCATCGGCGAGTTGAACGAAAGCCACAGCCCTCTCCTTTCAGACAGACAACGCGTTGTGTTCGGCCACCGCACGCTCGACCCAGGTATTTGCCTGGCCGAGGTAATGGGCGGGGTTCAGAAGATGATCGAGTTCAGCGCTGCTCAATTCGGCGGTGACTTGCGGTTCGTCACCGAGTACGGCGCGCAAATGACGCTGCTCGGCCACCGCGCGTTTGCAGCATTGTTCGAGCAGATGATGCGCGGTGTCGCGGCCAACCCGTTGCGCGAGGACGATGCTCACCGCTTCGGCGAGCACCAGCCCTTGGGTCAGTTCGAGGTTGCGCGCCATGCGCTCAGCGTCGACTTCCAGACCCTCAGCGAGCAATTTCGCCTGTTGCAGCGAACCGGAAACCAGGCAGCAGATTTCCGGCAAGGTTTCCCATTCGGCATGCCACAAACCGAGGCTGCGTTCGTGCTCCTGCGGCATCGCGCTGAACAGCGTCGAGACCAGACCCGGCACACGCGTCGCCGCACCGATCAACACCGCTGCGCCAACCGGATTGCGTTTGTGCGGCATGGTCGACGAACCGCCCTTGCCCGGCGCTGAAGGCTCGAACACCTCAGCGGCTTCGGTCTGCATCAACAGGCTGATGTCGCGGCCGAATTTGCCGAGGCTGCCGGCGATCAAACCGAGCACCGCGCCGAACTCCACCACGCGATCGCGCTGGGTATGCCACGGTTGTTCCGGCAAGGTCAGTTGCAGTTCTTCGGCCAGCGCCTCGGCAATCGGCATCGCCTGCTCACCCAACGCCGCGAGCGTCCCCGAGGCGCCGCCAAATTGCAGCACCAGCAGACGCGGTTTGAGTTCGCGCAGACGCTGACGGCTGCGAGTCACGGCGCCCAGCCATCCGGCGATTTTCATGCCGAGGGTAACCGGCGTCGCATGTTGCAGCCAGGTGCGTCCGGCCAGCGGCGTCGCAGCATGACGTTGCGCCTGACTGGCGAGCGAATCGGCCAATTGCGCCAGATCACTTTCAATCAATTCCAGCGCCTGACGCAATTGCAGCACCAGCCCGGAATCCATCACGTCCTGACTGGTCGCGCCCAAATGCACATAACGCTCGGCTTCTGCATCGGTCGCGGCAATCTGTTTGCCCAACGCCTTGACCAGCGGAATCGCCGAATTACCCGCCGTGGCAATCGCCTCGCCCAGTGCCGCGAAGTCATACAGACCGGCGCTGCAAGCCGCCGCAATCGGCGCCACCGCAGTGGACGGAATCAAGCCGACCCGCGCCTCGGCCCGGGCCAGCGCCGCTTCGAAGTCGAGCATCGCCTGCACGCGGCCCTGATCGCAGAACACCTCACGCATATCGCGGGCAGTGAAGTAGGCATCGAACAATTGATTGCCCGGTCGCTGAGTCATAAAAATCCTTGCCGGCGCGGGCCATCACGGCCCGCGCGCATCAGGTTAGAGATCGTGGTGCAAATACGCCGCTTGTTTTGGCAAGCGCAGACTGAACAGGAACGCGATCGCCATCATCGCCGTCACGTACCAGTAGAAGGAGTTTTCCATGCCGATGTTCTTCAGGCTCAGGGCGACGAATTCCGCCGAACCGCCGAAGATCGCATTCGCCACCGCGTACGCCAGACCAACGCCGAGGGCGCGGACTTCCGGCGGGAACATTTCGGCTTTCACCAGACCGCTGATCGAGGTGTAGAAACTGACGATCGCCAGCGCAACGGTGATCAACACAAACGCCAGAAACGGACTGCTGACGCTCTTCAGGCTCAACAGAATCGGCACGGTGAACAGCGTGCCGAGCGCGCCGAACCAGAGCATCGAATTACGTCGACCGATCTTGTCAGCGAGCATGCCGAACAGCGGCTGCATGCACATATACAAGAACAGCGCGCCGGTCATGATGTAGCTGGCGGTCTTGGCGTGCATGCCGGCGGTGTTCACCAGATATTTCTGCATGTACGTGGTGAAGGTGTAGAAAATCAGCGAGCCACCGGCGGTGTAACCGAGCACGGTGATGAACGCGGCTTTGTGATCGCGGAACAGCGCGCGGATGCTGCCGGCGTCTTTGTGTTCGCGGGTTTCCTTGTTGGTGGTTTCTTTCAGCGAGCGACGCAGGAACAGCGAAATCACCGCCGCAATTGCACCCACAACAAACGGAATCCGCCAGCCGTAAGCACGCAGATCTTCCTCGGTGAGGAACTGTTGCAGGATCACCACCAGCGACACCGCCAGCAGTTGCCCGCCGATCAAGGTCACGTACTGGAACGAGGCGAAAAATCCGCGCTGGCCCTTGAGCGCGACTTCGCTCATGTAGGTCGCGGTGGCGCCGTATTCCCCGCCGACCGACAGGCCTTGCAGCAGACGCGCGAACAGCAACAGGATCGGCGCCCAGACGCCAATGCTGTTGTAAGTGGGCAGGCAAGCGATCAGCAGCGAGCCAAAGCACATCATCAGAATCGAGATGAGCATGGATTTCTTGCGGCCGTGTTTGTCAGCGATCCGGCCGAAAATCCAGCCACCGATCGGACGCATCAGGAAGCCGGCAGCGAACACGCCAGCCGTGTTGACCAGTTGCACCGTCGGGTTATCGGAGGGGAAAAACGCCGGAGCGAAATAGATCGCGCAAAAGGCGTAGACGTAGAAGTCGAACCATTCGACAAGGTTGCCGGACGAGGCGCCGACAATGGCAAAGATGCGCTTGCTGCGCTCTTCGCCGGTGTAATGGGAGGTGGTCGTTGTCATTGTTTTTCACTCGATAGGGACAGTGAGAGTCTAGACATACTTTGCAACAGTCCCGTTCCACAAGGCGAAACATCAAAAGATCGCAGCCTTCGGCAGCTCCTACATGGGTCTGCATTCCCCTGTTGATCGTTCCCACGCTCTGCGTGGTAACGCATCCGGTGACGCTCCGCGTCACGGTGGACGCGGAGCGTCCATGGCGGCGTTCCCACGCAGAGCGTGGGAACGATCATGCAGGAGCTGCCGCAGGCTGCGATCTTTTGATCTTAATAATCGAAGAACACCGTCTCGGCATCAGTGCCCTGCAGAATCACATTCCACTGATAAACACCCGAGGCATCCTTCTTCGCCAGCAAGGTCGCGCGGCGTTCAGCCGGCACACATTCGAGCAACGGATCATCAACGTTGGCCGGCTCGCCTTCAAAGTAGATCCGCGTCAGCAAGTGCTTCACCAAGCCACGGGCAAACACCAACACCACCAAATGCGGCGCCTGGGTCGAGCCCTTCAGCCCTTCAACCGTGCCCGGTTTGATCGTGGTAAAGCGAAAGCGCCCTTCAGCATCCACCGGCACGCGGCCAAAGCCTTCGAAGTTCGGATCGAGCGCTTTGTCCTGCTCATCTTCCGGGTGGTCGTACTTGCCGGCAGCATTCGCCTGCCAGACTTCGAGCATGGCGTCGTTGACGACATCGCCGTTGCCATCCACCACTTGCCCGGTGATCGCCACGCGCTCGCCGAGGGTTTGTTCGACGGTGAGGTCTTCGCGGTTCAGCCAGGTCAGGCCGATGTGGTAATACGGCCCGACGGTGTGGGACGTGGTCGCAGTCAGCGTCATCTTATTTCTCCATCGGCGTGGCTTCACGCCCGCGCAGCACGATGTCCCAGCGATAACCGAGGGCGTAGGACGGAATGGTTTTTTCCAGATCGAAACTGGCGATCAAGCGTTCCTTGGCCGAAGTGTCCGGCACGCAGTTGTAGATCGGGTCGTAGGCCAGCAGCGGGTCACCCGGGAAGTACATCTGCGTGACCAGGCGCGTAAGAATGCTCGGCCCGAACAGCGAAAAGTGAATGTGCGCCGGGCGCCAGGCGTTGTGGTGGTTGCCCCACGGATAGGCGCCGGGTTTGATGGTCTGGAACTGATACCAGCCGTCGGCGTCGGTCACGGTGCGGCCGGTGCCGGTGAAGTTCGGGTCGAGCGGCGCGTCGTGCACGTCGCGCTTGTGGTTGTAGCGGCCGGCAGCGTTGGCCTGCCAGATTTCCACGAGAATCCCCGGCACCGGCAGACCGTTTTCGTCGAGCACGCGGCCGTGAATGATGATGCGTTCGCCTTGTGGCTCGCCTGCATGCTGGGCGGTCAGGTCGTTATCGGTGTCGCCTACACGTTCGGCGCCGATGGTCGGCCCGGTGATTTCCGACAGCGAATGCGGCAGAAACACCAACGGCTTCGACGGCGAGCGCAGGTTGGTGGATTGATAGGTCGGGTGCAGGTACTCAGGCTGAGTGCCTTCCTGCGGACGACGGTAACCAGGCTTGTCAGACATGTCGCTTTCCTCTGTTCTTTTTCGTCACGGCTTGCGTCAGACGCGTTCGATGGCCAGGGCCAGACCTTGGCCGACACCGACGCACATGGTCGCCAGACCTTTCTTGCCACCGGTCTTTTCCAACTGATGCAGTGCGGTCAACACCAGACGCGCACCGCTCATGCCCAACGGGTGACCGAGAGCAATCGCCCCACCGTTCGGGTTGACCTGCGCGGCATCATCCGCCAGACCCAATTCACGCAGCACCGCCAAGCCTTGGCTGGCAAACGCTTCATTGAGTTCGATCACGTCGAAATCACTGACCGCTACGCCGAGGCGCTCGATCAATTTGCGCACCGCTGGCACCGGGCCGATGCCCATTACGCGCGGCGCCACGCCGGCGCTGGCCATGCCGAGCACTTTGGCGCGGGCGGTCAGGCCATGTTTTTTCACAGCTTCGGCAGAAGCCAGAATCAGCGCCGCGGCACCGTCGTTGACGCCGGAGGCATTGCCGGCGGTGACGGTTTTGTCCGGGCCGTTGACCGGTTTCAATTTTGTCAGCGCTTCAATCGTGGTGTCGGCGCGCGGATGTTCATCCTGGCTGACCACGGTTTCACCCTTCTTGTGGGCAATCCGCACTTCGACGATTTCTTCAGCGAAAAATCCTGCAGCCTGCGCGGCGGCGGTGCGTTGCTGACTGCGCAAGGCGAAAGCGTCCTGATCGGCGCGCGAGACTTTATAGTCGTCGGCCACGTTGTCAGCGGTCTGCGGCATCGCGTCGACGCCGTATTGCGCCTTCATCAGCGGGTTGATGAAACGCCAGCCGATGGTGGTGTCTTCCAGTTTCATGTTGCGCGAGAACGCCGCATCAGCCTTGCCCATCACGAACGGTGCGCGGGACATCGACTCGACGCCGCCGGCAATCGCCAGCTCCATCTCGCCGCTGGCGATGGCGCGGAATGCCGTACCGATCGCGTCCATGCCCGAAGCGCACAGACGATTGAGGGTCACGCCCGGCACAGTTTCCGGCAGGCCGGCCAACAGCAGCGCCATGCGCGCAACGTTGCGGTTGTCTTCGCCAGCCTGGTTGGCGCAGCCGAGGAACACTTCGTCGATGGCGTTCCAGTCCACTGAAGGATTGCGTTCCATCAGGGCCTTGATCGGCACGGCGGCCAGGTCATCGGCGCGCACGGCGGACAGTCCGCCGCCGAAACGGCCGATCGGCGTGCGAATCGCGTCGCAGATATAAACGTCACGCATCATGCTTCTCCCGGTGCCTGACCGTGGGCGGCTGCGGTGCGCGCTTCGAGATCGCGCAGCGCGGTCAGTTCGACGTCAGTCGGCTCCGCGGTGGTTTCAACGCTGTCAGCAAAACGAATCGCCCAACCGGTGGCCGCGACCACTTGCTCGCGGGTCACGCCCGGGTGCAGTGCGGTGACCACGAATTCGTGGGTGCCCTCTTCCGGCTCCATGATGCACAGGTCGGTGATGATCCCGACCGGGCCGGCGCCCGGCAGGCCCAGACGTTTGCGCGAATCGCCGCCCTCGCCGTGACCGACCGAGGTGATGAAGTCGAGCTTGTCGACAAACGAACGCGCCGACTGTTTAAGGATGATCAACACGCTTTTCGCCGAGCCGGCAATTTCCGGCGCGCCACCGGCACCCGGCAGGCGTACTTTCGGCGAGAAGTAATCGCCGACCACGGTGGTGTTGATGTTGCCGAAACGGTCGACCTGCGCGGCGCCGAGAAAACCGACGTCGATGCGCCCGCCCTGCAACCAATAGCGAAAAATCTCACCGGTCGGGACGACGGTGTCGGCGGTTTCCGCCAGTTCGCCGTCACCGATGGACAGCGGCAGCACGCTCGGCTTGGCACCAATCGGGCCCGATTCGTAGATCAGCACCACGTCCGGCGACGAGGTCAGACGCGCGAGGTTGGCGGCTTTCGACGGCAGACCGATGCCGACGAAGCACACCGAGCCGTTCTTCAGGCGACGGGCCGCAGCGACGGTCATCATTTCATGGGTGGTGTAAGTCATTACTTGGCCTCCGAGGCAGCGGCCAACTTGGCCTGGAACTCGCTGAAGTCAGCGCAGCCATGGATGTATTCGTTGATCCACGCGGTAAACGTCTCACGGTCGCGGGCGATCGGATCCCACGCCTGATAGAAACGATTGTCGCGCTCGTTGTAACCGTGGGCGTAGGACGGATGTGCACCGCCGGGTACATGGCAGACTGCGCTCAAGGCCCAGGTCGGCAACACGCAGGAGTTCATTGGCGCGTTGAGGTTGTCGACGATTTCTTCGACGGTAACGATGCAGCGCTTGGCGGCCAGCGCGGCTTCTTTCTGCACGCCGAGAATGCCCCACAGCAGCACGTTGCCTTGGCGGTCGGCTTTCTGCGCGTGGATCACGGTCACGTCCGGGCGCACCGACGGCACGGCCGCCAACACTTCACCGGTGAACGGGCAGGTGACGGTTTTGATCAGTGGATTGACTTTTGGCAGGTCGGAACCGGCGTAGGCACGCAGCACCGCGAACGGTAGGCCGGAAGCGCCGGCGACGTAGGCATTCGCCAGGTCGGCGTGGCTGTGTTCTTCGATCTCCAGCGGCTGCGGCCATTGCTTCTCGACCGCGTCGCGCAGACGGTGCAGCGAACCCACGCCAGGGTTGCCGCCCCAGGAGAAAATCAGTTTGCGTGCGCAACCGGCGCCGATCAGTTGGTCGTAAATCAGGTCAGGCGTCATCCGCACCAGCGTCAGATCTTTCTTGCCCTGACGAATGATTTCATGACCTGCGGCCGTAGGGATCAAGTGAGTGAAGCCTTCGAGTGCGACGGTGTCGCCGTCGTTGACGAATTGCTTCACCGCGTCGTGCAGCGAAAGGATCTCAGCCATGGAGCGGGCTCCTGTTTTTGTAATGAATCGCCAGTGATAAAAAGGCGCGAGGTTCAGCGCCGGAGTCACTGCAGATTAAGCCTGGGAAAAGTGCCAAACAATCCGATAATCGACTGAGTGTTCGTTTATCGAACAGATTGTTGTTTGCCTAACAATCAAGAACAAAGGCTTCGCGAGCAAGCTCGCTCCCACATTTTGAAATGCATTCCAATGTGGGAGCGAGCTTGCTCGCGAAGGGGCCAGAACATTCAAAGGAGATTCTGACAGTAGTACTCAAGTGGCATCCGCATGACTGACCATGCCCTTGATCACCACCGCAGCCGTCGCCACCGCCGCCGGAATCACCAACGCCGTCAACACCTGCTCAAAATTCCAGCCCAAGCCCAACAACGTCGCGCCCATCCACGCCCCGAGAATCGCGCCAAAGCGGCCAATCCCCAGCATCCACGACACGCCGGTCGCCCGCCCCTGCGTCGGATAAAACCGCGCCGCCAGCGACGGCATTGCCGATTGCGCGCCGTTCACGCACATCCCCGCCACTAAAACCAAAGTCGCCAACAACGTAATGTTGCCCAGGCTCTGCCCCACCGCGTAGGCAAACACCCCGGCCAGCAGGTAGAAAATGCCGATGACCTTGTGCGGATTGAAGCGATCCATCGCCCATCCCACAGCGACCGCGCTCAATACCCCGACGAATTGGAACAGCGCACCGATGAACGCGGCTTGTTCCATGCTCGCGCCACTGTCACGCATCAGCGTCGGCAGCCAACTGGTCAACAGATAAACGATGACCAGCCCCATGAAGTAGGTCAGCCACAGCAGCAAGGTGCCGGTGCTGTAGGTGCCGGAGAAGATCACCGCGAACACGTTGCGTGCCTTCACGGTTTTTTGTTCCGGCACGCTGAAACTGGAGGCTTGGGCGACGGTGACCGGATCGATCGGCGCCAGGGTTTTGCGCACTTTGTCGGTGCCACGGTTACGGACGACAAGGTAGCGCGCCGATTCCGGCAGCCAGAACAGCAGCACCACCGCGAGGATCAGCGGCAAAATCCCGCCGATCAGCAGCAGACTGTGCCAGCCGAACGCCGGAATCAGCTTGGCGGAAATAAACCCGCCACCGGCCATGCCGAGGTTGAAACCGCAGAACATGCTGGTCACCAGCAGCGACTTCTTGCGTTCCGGGGTGTACTCCGACAGCAACGTGGTGGCATTGGGCATCCCCGCACCCAGACCGAGACCGGTCAGGAAGCGCAGCACCAGCAGTTGTTCAACGTTAGTGCTGTAGGCCGACGCCAGGCTGAAGGCACCGAACAGAATCACGGCGCCGACGAGTACGACTTTTCGCCCAAAGCGGTCAGCCAAAGGGCCGGAACCGAGTGCGCCGAAGACCATGCCGATCAACGCGGCGCTCATCACCGGGCCGAGGCTGGCGCGGTCGATGCCCCAGTCCTGCGACAACGCCGGGGCAATAAAGCCCATCGCGGCGGTGTCGAGGCCATCGAGAAATACAATCAGGAAACACAAGATCACCACCCGCCATTGATAGCGCGAGATCGGTTGGGCGTTGATGAAGGTCTGCACGTCGAGGCACTGACCCACAGCGGACTGAGGCTGGTTCATTATTTTTATCCACGCAAAAAACGCAGTCGAACGGCGGCCGGCCAGAGAGCGGCACGGTCACAAGAATAGAAGGTCTGGATCAGGCGTTGCGGTGAACCCGGCAACAGCGGTTGGAGCGGAGACAGTCGGGGAGCGTGCGCATGGTGAGTTGCCTCTTGTCATTATTATGGGAGTCGACAGTCCGGCGGGCTCATTCACAACAGCGCCGGATGACGCTGCCGCGACATTAATGATCCGGGGGTTTTAGCGTCAATTCGATAAACGCAACACTGTGCGTTTATCGAACAGCTTCATCAGGCAAACAACTGCGCGCTAAGGTCGCGGCTGGCGCTGAGCAGGCCCGGCAGAAAGCGCTGCTCAAGCTCGGTGCGACTGACGCGACCGGCGTGGGTGCTGACGTTGAGCGCCGCCACCACTTGGCCCGAAGCGTCGTAGACCGGTACGGCAATCGAGCGCAGGCCTTGTTCCAATTCCTGATCGACGATGCACCAACCTTGCTGCCGCACTTCCTGCAAACATTCGAGCAACGCGTCGGGGGTGTGGATCGTGCGGCTGGTTTTAGCCACCAGTTCAGCGTGGTCGAGGTATTCGCGCAAGGACGTGTCGTCCAGCGCTGCCAGCAGGATTCGGCCCATCGATGTGCAATACGCCGGCAGACGCCCGCCCACCGACAGATCGACCGAGATCAGCCGCTGCGTGGTCGCCGACCGCGCGATGTAAAGAATGTCGTCGCCCTCAAGCGTGGCCATGTTGCAGGCTTCGTGCAGCTGCTCGCTCATGCGGTCGAGGTACGGCTGCGCGGACACGGCCAGCGGCGTCGATGATAGATAAGCGTGGCCGAGGGTCAGCACTTTCGGCAGCAGAGAATAGGTGCGTCCGTCGGTGGTGGCGTAGCCAAGTTTGATCAAAGTGTGTAGGCAACGGCGCACCGCGGCGCGGGGAATTTCCGTGCGGTGGCTGATCTGCGCGATGGTCAGATGACGTTTGCGCTCCTGAAACGCCTGCACCACCGCCAGGCCACGGGCCAGCGACGTCATGAAATCCGGATCACCGGTCAGCGCCTGAATGCGCTTGGCCGGCGAGGCGACGATCGGCGGCGCCACGGAAGTGAAGGAGTTGCGCATTTGATCGTTCATTTATTGTCCTTTTTACCCGACACGGATCAATGGCTATACAAACGGCTCGCGGGCAGATGCACAAGCGGCGAGCCATCAACATTGGGCGATTATCGAACCGTCGACCGATAATCGCAATCGCCCTCCTCTGCTGTGGCTTGCTATTTGAGACGCCTGTGCAACTTTGCCGGGGAACTCAATCAAGATTTAGTTGATCGACTAAATGGCGCCAAAAACAGATCGCGGCGAAGTAAACGTTTGCTTGCACTTCAACTACCCGAGAAAGTTGCGATTAACAAAACAATCACACATCCCGAACCGTTTTTAACTTGGCAACGATAGTCAATCCTGAATCGACCGCTATAATGCACCTCAGTGGCACCCGTTATTCATCGAGGTGGTCACCGGCTGAGGCGATGCCAATCGCTGCCAGTCCCGGCAAGCGCCTGACGCTCATGATTGATGTAACGCTAGCGCTCGCTGAAACAGGAACTGATGCTGCGTCCGTTTTAATCTGGTGTCGTAGCCGCCTGTAACATGGAAGTCTTGATCGCCCTGCCGAAGACATCAATGCCTGTTCTGGCGTTGAGTTCTCGACGGGCCGGCTCAATCGACTCGTTGCAGTGCGATTCACCAGACATTTATCTCAACTCATACAGGTAGCACTGTGACGAAAGACGAACTGCGCGCGGAACTTGAGCGCCAGGAACAACGTTACAAGGATGTTTACGGCGGGGAAGTCACCACCTACGCCGCTCAACCAGAACCGGAACGCAAGGCATGGCGCAAACGCCCTACCGTTCAGGATCAGGTCTTCAAGCAAGAAATCGAAAAGATCGAAAAGGAACTCAAAGCCGAAGAGCCATGAGCCACGGTTTTTGAAGGCCTTGAGCATCCGTGTACGCACCGGTTACCCACGCGGTGCCGAGACGATGCCTTGCGCGCCCGCTACCCGCGGGCAGCGGCTGATTCTGCGTAGAGCCGGCTAAAGGACAGCTTCGGAAAGTTTCACAGATATTTCAGACAAGCGTTTGAGCCCTCCAAACGCGGGTAAAACGCTTGTTCCAAAAAGCCTTTTTATAGATAAATCAAAGGCTTGAAAAACCCTGCACGCCGCTTGGTTTTCATGTGCTGCAACAAATTAAATCGAAGAAGTGCGTTACCGATGAGCACTGAGGGCATCGATTTCCAGTCTTTTCTGGCATAATCGCGCCCCCTTACGACCGGGTCAGAAAACCTTCATGATCGATTTATTCAGCGGACTGGATGCTTGGGTGCTTGTGAGCCTCTTGCTCGCCCTGACGTTTGTCCTCGCCTTCGAGTTCATCAATGGATTTCATGACACCGCTAACGCGGTAGCCACTGTTATCTACACCAAAGCCATGCCGCCGCACCTGGCGGTGTTCTTTTCCGGTGTGTTCAATTTCCTCGGCGTGCTGCTGGGTGGCGTTGGCGTGGCGTATGCCATTGTCCACCTGCTGCCGGTTGAGCTGCTGATCAATGTGAACACCGGCCATGGCCTTGCGATGGTTTTCTCGTTGCTCGCAGCGGCAATCGCCTGGAACCTCGGCACCTGGTACTTCGGTATCCCGGCGTCCAGTTCCCACACCCTGATCGGCTCGATCCTCGGTGTCGGCCTGGCCAACGCGTTGATCAACGACATCCCGTTGGCCGACGGCGTTAACTGGCAGAAAGCGATCGACATCGGCGCTTCGCTGGTGTTCTCGCCGATGGCTGGCTTCCTGATTGCAGCGCTGATCCTGATCGGCCTGAAATGGTGGCGCCCGCTGTCGAAGATGCACAAGACGCCTGAACAGCGCCGCAAACTCGACGACAAAAAGCATCCGCCGTTCTGGAACCGTCTGGTTCTGGTGATCTCGGCCATGGCCGTGAGCTTCGTGCACGGTTCCAACGATGGCCAGAAAGGCATCGGCCTGATCATGCTGGTGTTGATCGGTATCGTGCCTGCGCAGTTCGTTCTCGACCTGAACAGCACCACTTACCAGATCGAACGCACCCGCGACGCGACCCTGCACCTGAGCCAGTTCTACCAGCGCAACGCCGATTCGCTGGGTGAATTCCTGGCCTTGGGCAAGAGCGTAGACGGCGACCTGCCGGAGAAATTCCGCTGCAACCCGCAGCAGACCGAACCGACTATCACCGCTCTGTTGCACACGCTTAAAGGTGTAGCGGACTACCATTCGTTGTCGTCGGATAGCCGCATCGAAGTGCGTCGCTACTTGCTGTGCCTGGACGATACCGCGAAGAAAGTCAGCAAGTTGCCGGTTCTGGATGCCCGTGAAAAGGCTGACCTCGACAAGTTGCGCAAAGACCTGACCACGACCACTGAATACGCCCCGTTCTGGGTGATTCTGGCGGTTGCACTGGCGCTGGGTCTGGGCACCATGGTTGGCTGGAAACGTGTGGTTCTGACCATTGGCGAGAAGATCGGCAAGCAGGGCATGACCTATTCGCAGGGTATGTCGGCGCAGATCACGACGGCGAGTTTGATTGGTTTGGCCAACATCTTCAGTTTGCCGGTGTCGACGACTCATGTGTTGTCTTCGGGTGTGGCGGGGACCATGGTCGCGAATAAGAGCGGCCTGCAAGGTGGGACTGTTCGCACTATTCTGTTGGCTTGGGTGTTGACCTTGCCGGCTACCGTGGCGTTGTCGGCTGGGTTGTTCTGGTTGGCTTCGAAGGCTTTGGGTAGTTGATAGATAGCGATATATGAAGAAGGCGCGATTCTTTGGGATCGCGCCTTTTTTTTGGTTCGGGGGTTGGGGTTGGGGGCATATCCGTTGCTGCGGTGATGGCTGCTGGCGGTTTCGCTCTTACAGCGAGTTACCTTTTCCAAACGCCGAAAAGGTAACCCAAAAGGCTTGGCCCCGGCGTACGGCACTTCGCTGAGGCTCAGTGTTCCCTCGCTACGGTGTCCATCCGGGGACATCGCCTACGGTTTGCTTCGCTGCACCTCCTCTCGATGTATGCGGCTGCGCCGCACGGCGCTACGCGCCTGATCCCCGGATGGACACCTACGCTCGGCCTGCCGAAGGGGCTTGAGATCAAAAGCCACGTCAAAAGCCAGATCAAGATCAAGAGCCCCTCACCCTAGCCCTCTCCCGGAGGGAGAGGGGACTGATCGGGGTGTTTGGGAGAGGTACGCCGGCTTGGGATGCCGAGTCGAATGCATATTTTGAAAAGCCCACCATCGGCTCCCTCTCCCTCGGGAGAGGGCTGGGGTGAGGGGCGAATCCAACGCAAATCAAAAAGCCGTGCGCCCCCCGCTCTTCACCACTCAATAGGCCGAGTGTCAGCTCGCCTGCTTTTGATCTTAGAGCCCGTCGGCAGGCTGAGTGGAGGGATTGATGCGGGGGTGGGAGCGCAGCGACCGTTTGGCGCAGCCAAACACAGCGAGAGGAGGTGCAGCGAAGCAAACCGTAGGCGCTGCCCCCCGGATCAATCCCGGAGCGAAGGAACCCCGAGCCCCAGCGAGCGGGCCGAACGTCAGGGCAAAGCCTTTTCGGTTACCTTTTCGGCGTCTGGAAAAGGTGACTCGCCGTAAGGGCGAAACCCTAAGCAGCCGTTACCGCAGCAACGGATATTCACAACCCCCCCCCCCAGCCTGGTCGGCCCAAAGGCCGCCAAGGCCGCCAAGGCAAAAAAAAAGGGGCAACCGAAGTCGCCCCAAAATGCCTTGCGTGCCCATCAATCCAGAAGAATCACTTCTTACGCTTATGCGCATCCTTCCAGATAAAAAATCCAAACCCTGCAAAAAACAGAACCATCAGCCCTACAGTCAGAACCCCGGCAAACACCACGTTATCGAAAAACATGACTGGCCTCCTGGCCCCTGCTTTGCTGCGATGGGACTAAATTACCAAACACACAGGCGCACAAATTGACCGGGATCAATAACCACAACGAAGGAAGAGAAAGGAGGGGAAATAACTGACCTGCATCAACAGATGCAGGGGGAGATCAACGTTTTTTCGGCTTGTTCTTCGACTTTTTCTTCGGCTTGCCCAACGGCATCGCCTGCTCAAACGCCTGACGCACTTCGTTCAGCCGCTTCTCTTTAATGTCATGCACCCGCTTGGCGCGTTCAGTGCTGAGGTCGATCAGTTTGTCGTCTTGGCTCATGGCGTTCAGAACATCGCTTCAAAGAATCACAACTGCCACATCACCGGCAGGACTGCGCCAATAATGCCGCCTGCCGTCAGCGCTGACCAGCCACCCAGCCAAACACGATCAAACCAGTCATCTAGCCAGAGCCGCTCAAATCTCGATATCGACCCACAAGCCCTGACGCGGTTGATCTTCAATCAGCGGCACCACCGGCACGGTATTGTCGGCGTTGAGCACCGTACCCGGCACGGCCAGATGCTCTTCCGGGTCTTCATCGGCCTCGCGACGGCGACGATCACGCTCCTGCTGACGGCGCTGTTCTTCGCGCGCCAGCAGTCGATCCTCTTCCGGATCACGTTTTTGCAGATCGATCGTACTTTCGTTGGAGCTTTCCTGCACCGGCACCACCGGCGGAATATCCGGCCGCTGGCGGATCGGATCCTGCTGCGAAGTGATCGGCACAGCGCTCAAGGGGAGCATCGGTGGCAACATATAGGGGTTCTCCTGTCAGCAGGCTATCGGCTAAGACAAACACGCCTTGAGCCACCCGTCGCAATTCTGTGACGCACTTGGCACCTGTAGGAGCTGCCGCAGGCTGCGATCTTTCATCGGACAGCGCAGAACTCAAGTGTTTCCAAAGATCAAAAGATCGCAGCCTTCGACAGCTCCTACGCCAGTAATCTTTGGCCCTGAAGCCCTCATTCCGTTAAGATAGCCCGCTTTTTCAAGGTGGGAGTCAGGCAGCATGGCGCAGCAGTATCAACCGGGGCAACGCTGGATCAGTGACAGCGAAGCCGAGCTGGGTTTAGGCACCGTTCTGGCACAGGACGGCCGCTTGTTGACCGTGCTCTATCCGGCCACTGGCGAAACCCGCCAGTACGCGCTACGGAATGCGCCCCTCACCCGCGTGCGATTCTCGCCGGGTGACACCATTACCCACTTCGAAGGCTGGAAGATGACCGTGCAGCAAGTCGACGATGTCGACGGGCTGATGGTTTATCACGGCCTCAACGGGCAGAACGAAGCCGTTACCCTGCCAGAAACCCAGCTGTCGAACTTCATTCAGTTCCGTCTGGCCAGCGACCGTCTGTTCGCTGGGCAGATCGACCCGCTGTCGTGGTTCTCGCTGCGTTACAACACCCTCGAACACACTAGCCGCCAGCTGCAATCTTCGCTCTGGGGCCTGGGTGGCGTGCGTGCGCAACCGATCGCGCACCAATTGCACATCGCCCGTGAAGTCGCCGACCGCATTGCGCCGCGCGTATTGCTGGCGGACGAAGTAGGTCTGGGTAAAACCATCGAAGCCGGTCTGGTGATTCATCGCCAACTGCTCTCGGGCCGCGCCAACCGCGTGCTGATCCTCGTCCCGGAAAACCTCCAGCACCAGTGGCTGGTGGAGATGCGCCGCCGCTTCAACCTGCAGGTTGCGCTGTTCGACGAAGAACGCTTTATCGAAAGCGATGCCACCAACCCGTTCGAAGACACCCAACTGGCGCTGGTCGCGCTGGAATGGCTGGTCGACGATGAGAAGGCGCAGGACGCTCTGTTCGCCGCCGGTTGGGATTTGCTGGTGGTCGACGAAGCGCACCACTTGGTCTGGCACGAAGAAAAGGCCAGTGCCGAATACTCGCTGGTCGAGCAACTCGCCGAAGTCATCCCGGGCGTGCTGCTGCTCACCGCGACTCCGGAACAACTTGGTCAGGACAGCCACTTCGCCCGTCTGCGCCTGCTCGATCCAAACCGTTTCCACGACCTGGCCGCGTTCCGTGCCGAGAGCGACAACTATCGCCCGGTGGCTGAAGCCGTTCAGGAACTGCTCGACAAGGGCCGTCTCTCGGCCAAAGCGCACAAAACCATTCAGGGTTTCCTCGGCAACGAAGGCGAAGCCCTGCTGACCGCGGTCAACGATGGCGACACCGAAGCCAGCGCCCGCCTCGTGCGCGAACTGCTTGACCGCCACGGCACTGGCCGCGTGCTGTTTCGTAACACCCGCGCCGCCGTGCAGGGTTTCCCGGAGCGCAAGCTGCACCCGTACCCGCTGCCGTGCCCGGACGAATACCTCGAACTGCCGTTGGGCGATCACGCCGAGCTGTACCCGGAAGTCAGCTTCCAGTCGCAGCCGGACGCCAGCGAAGAAGAGCGCTGGTGGAAATTCGACCCGCGCGTCGAATGGCTGATCGATCAGCTGAAAATGCTCAAGCGCACCAAAGTGCTGGTGATCTGCGCCCACGCTGAAACCGCGATGGATCTGGAAGACGCCCTGCGCGTGCGTTCCGGCATCCCGGCCACGGTGTTCCACGAAGGCATGAACATCCTTGAGCGTGACCGCGCCGCCGCGTACTTCGCCGATGAAGAGTTCGGCGCGCAAGTGCTGATCTGCTCGGAAATCGGCAGTGAAGGTCGCAACTTCCAGTTCGCTCACCACCTGGTGCTGTTCGATCTGCCGTCGCACCCGGATCTGCTTGAGCAGCGTATCGGTCGTCTCGACCGGATCGGCCAGAAGCACATCATCGAACTGCACGTGCCGTACCTGGAAACCAGCCCGCAAGAGCGCCTGTTCCAGTTGTACCACGAAGCGCTGAACGCGTTCCTCAACACCTGCCCGACCGGCAACGCCTTGCAGCATCAGTTCGGCCCGCGCCTGCTGCCGCTGCTCGAAGAAGCCGACGACAGCGAGTGGCAAGCGCTGATCGACGAAGCGCGCAGCGAGCGCGAACGTCTCGAAGCCGAGCTGCACACCGGTCGCGACCGTTTGCTGGAGCTCAACTCCGGCGGCGCTGGCGAAGGTGAAGCACTGGTCGAGGACATCCTTGAGCAAGACGATCAGTTCGCCCTGCCGATCTACATGGAAACCCTGTTCGACGCGTTCGGCATCGACAGCGAAGACCATTCGGAAAACGCCCTGATCCTCAAGCCAAGCGAGAAGATGCTCGACGCCAGCTTCCCGCTGGGCGACGACGAAGGCGTGACCATCACTAACGACCCTAACCAGGCGCTGTCGCGCGAAGACATGCAGTTCATCACCTGGGAACACCCGATGGTGCAGGGCGGCATGGATCTGGTGCTGTCCGGTTCGATGGGCAACACCGCCGTCGCGCTGATCAAAAACAAGGCGCTGAAGCCGGGCACTGTGTTGCTGGAATTGCTCTATGTCAGCGAAGTGGTGGCCCCGCGCGCACTCCAATTGGGCCGTTACCTGCCGCCGGCCGCCCTGCGCTGCCTGCTCGATGCCAATGGCAACGACTTGTCGGCTCGCGTCTCGTTTGAAACCCTGAACGATCAGCTGGAAAGCGTGCCGCGCGCCAGCGCCAACAAGTTTATCCAGGCTCAGCGCGATCAGCTGACGCCACGGATCAACGCCGGTGAAGACAAGATCACCCCGCGTCACGCCGAGCGCGTGGCCGAGGCCCGTCGCCGTCTGGCGGCCGACACCGACGAAGAACTGGCGCGCCTGACCGCGTTGCAAGCGGTCAACCCGACCGTACGTGACAGCGAACTGGTGGCGTTGCGTGAACAGCGCGAGCAAGGTCTGTCGATGCTGGACAAAGCGGCGTTGCGTTTGGAAGCGATTCGGGTGTTGGTGGCGGGTTAACCGCCCTGCTCCCCTGCTGAAACAACAAGGCCCGCAGCGATGCGGGCCGATCGTTCCCACGCTCCGCGTGGGCACGATCAAGCAAAGATCGCAGCCTTCGGCAGCTCCTACAGGAACCGCATTCCCAAGTAGGAGCTGCCGAAGGCTGCGATCTTTTGATCTTAAGCCGTCGCCACTGCAACCTCTGGCTCAACCACCGCAACCAAACCTTCCTTCATCCGCTGCGCATCGCGCACAAAACACCGCGCCGCGAGAAACAGAAACACCATCGTCAGAAACAGCGCCACCGGAATCAAATACATCGCGTCATGCAGCCCGACTGCCTTGAACGCCTCGCTCATCTGCTCAGCCCCCGCCGCCAGCATCGCCGTGTGCGCAAAGTAATCGGACAAACCACCGACCACCACCGGCCCCAAGCCACCGCCCAGCAGATACAACCCGGCAAAGAACAACGCCATCGCCGTCGCCCGCAGACGCGGTTCGACCACGTCTTGAATCGCGGTGTAAACGCAGGTGTAGAAGTTGTAGGCAAACAGCCAGCCGACACTGAATACCGCGACAAACACACCAATCTCGATGCGCCCGGAATGCAATGCCCACGCCGTGCACAGGGTCGAAATAATCAGACTGAACGCCGCGAACAACAGCCGCCCGTTGGCCACGCGCTGGTGAATCTTGTCCGCAATCCAGCCGCCCAGCGTCAAACCGATCAGTCCGGTCACGCCGACGATCACGCCAGTCGCCACGGCCGCTTCCTGCAGCGGCATGAGGAAATAGCGCTGCAGCATCGGCACCAGAAACGAGTTGCAGGCATAGGTCGCGAAGTTGAAGCACAACCCGGCCATCACCAGCCAGAGAAAGGTCGGCACGGCCAGAATCCGCCGGATCGGCTTGTCGACGCGTTCCTGCGAAACCTGCACGGTTTCCGCCGCGCCGCGCTTCGGCTCTTTAATGAAGAACATGAAGATCGCCAGGATCAGACCCGGCACCGCCGCGATAAAAAACGGCGCGCGCCAGCTGTCGAATGCCTTGACCATCGCGCCGATGGTGAAGAACGCCAGCAACAAACCCAGCGGCAGACCGAGCATGAAAATGCCCATCGCCCGCGCCCGACGGTGCGCCGGGAACAGGTCACCGATCAGCGAGTTGGCTGCCGGTGCATAACTGGCCTCACCGATGCCGATGCCCATGCGCACGATCAAAAAGCTCCAGAAGCTGCCGACCAGCCCGTTGACTGCGGTCAGCGCGCTCCACGTCGCCAGGCCCCAGCCCATCAGTTTGCGCCGTGAGCCGGTGTCGGCCATGCGCCCCAACGGCAGGCCGGCAATCGCGTAAACAAGGGTGAAAGCGGTACCGACGATGCCCAGTTGAAAGTCGCTGAGGTGCCATTCCATGCGGATTGGCTCGATGATGATCGCCGGAATGGTGCGGTCGAAGAAGTTGAACAGGTTGGCAAGGAACAGCAGGAACAGAATGCGCCAGGCATTCGCCGCTTGGGTCGAGTTCTGCATGGGTCCGTCTCTTTATTGTTATAGGGCTTCACTGCCAACGCATCCGAGCCCGGAACCTGCAATCTAGTCAGCCTGAGGGGGGCTGTCTGTGATCATTCGTCTGCCTGATATCGGGCCATGGCACTGTAACGAAACGTAAGCCCTTGATAACGCTTGAATCCCCCGAAAACCGGGGCTTTTGCGGCAAAACCTTGCCACAAAAAAATAGTTTCACGCCCCCCTTCCCAACGCCGTGGCGAAGCCTAGAATAGCCGCCGGATCCGTCCGGATCTCCCGATCAATCCCTTTGATACCCCCGTCCATGTCCGAAGTCAGTCCGTGTCTGAATTGCGGTGCCTGTTGTTCCCATTTCCGTGTGTCTTTTTTCTGGGGTGAGTGCGCTTCCTCCGGCGGCACCGTGCCCGATGAACTGGTCACGCAGATTAGCCCGAGCCGGGTGGCGATGAACGGCACCGACTGCAAATCGCCACGCTGCACGGCGCTGGAAGGCGAAGTCGGTAGCGAAGTGAAGTGCTCGATTTATGAATTGCGCTCCAGCCCCTGCCGCGAGTTCGAATCGTCGTGGGAAAATGGCGAGCAGAACATCGATTGCGACAAGGCCCGCGCACGTTTTGGCCTGCCGCCGCTGCAACCGGACTGGGCGCAAATCCCATTCGAACAGATCGCTTAGGCCTTTAGCGCCAATCGCTATGACGCTAATGCCGAAATCATTAGCGCCAATGTGCCACTACCACTTGCTCTGCGAAAACCGCCTCTATACTCCAGTCATTCGCCTGCGCTAGCCGCGCAGTAAGGACGACTCAGAGACGGGGCATGCTATGGAGTGGCTTGGTTTGCAGTTTGTTACCGAGCTGCCGGAGAGCGGGCAGGTCATTCTTAATTGCAGCCATAACCCGCTGCTGGTGCTGGTGGCCTATCTGGTCGCGTGCGCAGCAAGTTTTGCCACCCTCGACATGGCCGAACGCATCGGTCACGCGGAAGACCCGCGCTCACAGCGACTATGGCGCTGGATCGGCGCGACCTGCCTGGCCGGCGGCATCTGGGCCATGCACTTCATCGGCATGCTTGCGTTTCAGGCACCGATCGACATCCAGTACGACCTGCCCATCACCCTGTTTTCCCTGCTGATCGCCCTGCTCGCCTCGTGGCTGGCCATGCACACCCTGAGCGAATCCCAGCCCAGTCTGGTGCTCTACCTGAAAACCGCGCTCGTCATCGGCCTGGGCATTGCCGGCATGCATTACGTCGGCATGGCGGCGATGCAATCGGCCGCCACCGCGTACTACGATCCTGGACTGTTCACCCTGTCAGTGGTGATCGCCATCGGCGCCAGTTTCGCCGCTCTGTGGGTGGCAGGCTATCTGCGCGAAGGCAGCGGTTTACTTCATCAGGTACTCAAATACAGCGCCGCGCTGATTCTCGGCGCCGGCATTTTCAGCATGCATTTCACCGGGATGGCCGCCCTCAAGCTGATTTTGCCCGAGGCCAGCACGCCGACACTGACCGCCGAAACCAGCCATTTGCAATTGGGCCTGACCGTGGCCCTGATCACCTTGCTGATTCTCGGCAGTGCGATCAGCGCCGCACTCGCCGATAAAAAACTGCAACACAAGGAGCATGACCTGCGCCGGGTCAACGCCCTGCTCAGCCAACTCGACCAGGCGCGCATGTCGCTGCAGCAAGTGGCCAATTACGACGCATTGACCAACCTGATCAACCGCCGTGGCTTCAACCAGATCTTCGCCGAGAAGCTCAATCAGAAAGCCATCGAGGGCGGCATGCTCGCGGTGATGTTTCTCGACATCGACCACTTCAAACGCATCAACGACAGCCTCGGCCATGACGCCGGCGACGCGCTGTTGAAAGTCATCGCTGACCACATCAAAGGCTCGGTGCGCAGCCATGAAGACGTGGTCGCGCGGTTCGGTGGCGACGAGTTCTGCATCCTCATCGGCCTGCATGACCGCGAAGAAGCGCGCAGCATGGCCCAGCGCATCATGCAAAAAATGAAGGAGCCGATTGAGCTGGCCGGCCGGCGCATGGTGATGACCACCAGCATCGGTATCAGCCTGTTTCCGGATGACGGCACCACCTGCGAAGAACTGCTCAAACACGCGGATCTGGCCCTTTATCAATCCAAGGGCGCCGGGCGCAACGGCCTGCACTTTTTCAATTCCAACCTGAAAAACCGCGCGACTATGGAGTTGCAGCTCGAAGAAGAACTGCGTCATGCCTTGCGCGAAGAAAACGGTTTGATGCTGTATTACCAGCCGATCTTCGAACTGAAAACCGGCAAGGTCACCAAGCTTGAAGCGCTGATCCGCTGGCAGCACCCGGTCAACGGTCTGCTGACGCCGGATCGCTTCATCAGCATCGCCGAAAACAATGGCCTGATCGCCGAACTGGACAACTGGGTGCTGCGTCGGGCCTGCAAGGATTTGGGCGAACTGTCGCGCCACGGCTGCGACGAATTGAAAATCGCCTGGAACTGCTCGCCGCTGAACCTTGGCCGCGAAGAACTGGCTGACGAAATCGAAAACGCCTTACGCACTGCCGGTGTCGCGCCGGAACGGCTGGAGCTGGAAGTCACCGAGAATGCGCTGATGGGCAATATCGCCAACACCCTGGTGCTGCTGCGACAGATCCGCGCCCTCGGCGTGTCGCTGTCGATCGATGACTTCGGCACCGGCTATTCGTCGCTGGCCTATCTCAAGCGTCTGCCGCTGAATACGCTGAAGATCGACCGTTCGTTCATCATCGACATCCCCAATGCCACCGCGGACATGGAGATTGTCCAGGCGATCATCGTCATGGCGCACACCCTGCATTTGCAGGTGGTCACCGAAGGCGTGGAAACCCTGGAGCAGTACGAATTTCTCGAACGCTCGGGCTGCGATTTCATTCAGGGTTACCTGCTCAGCCGCCCGGTGCCGCTCGACGAATTACGCCCGGTGCTGGAAGAAATCAATCAGCGCAAACAGTCCCATGCGGTCAATCCGTTGATTCTGGCGCGCGGTACATTTGCACCAGCGTTGCTGGATCCTTCGCCAAAAAGCCCTGCGCCCCATGCAGGCGCATCAATTGTGCGGCCAATCCGCTGATCGGCGTGGCCGAGCCCTGCTCGCGAGAGAATTTAACCGCGGTGTCGAGATCTTTGAGCAGCGTGCGCACGTGCCATTTGATCGGCTCGAAACGGCTTTCGGCCATTTGCGGGGCGAGGATCTGCAACGGTTTCGAATCGGCAAAACCGCCGGCCAATGCCTCGGCGATCAGGCTGGCATCGACCCCGGCTTTTTCCGCCAGCGCCACCACTTCGGCAATCACCAGCGCGTTGCAGGCGACGATCATCTGATTGCAGGCCTTGGTCACCTGACCGGCGCCCACGCCGCCCATGTGCGTGACGCGCTGACCGAGGTTTAGTAGCACCGGGCGCACTCGCTGAAGATCCACTGCCTCACCACCGACCATGATTGCCAGGCTGCCTGCCTCGGCGCCGACCACGCCTCCTGACACCGGTGAGTCCAGCCAGGACATGCCGGTTTTCTGCGCCAATTCAGCGGCCATCTCGCGCGTCGCGGTCGGTTCCAGGCTGGAAAAATCCACCAGCAACTGACCGCTCTTGCCACCCTCAGCGACACCGCCCGCGCCAAAAACCACCTCACGCACCACCGCCGTATCGGCCAGGCACAGCATCACCACATCGGCGTGTGCGCACAGTTCAGCCGGGGTCGCCACTTGCCGGGCGCCGGCCTCAACCAGTGGCGCGCACTTGTCCGGGTTGCGGTTCCACACGCTCAGCGGGTAACCGGCGGCCAGCAAGCGGCGGCACATCGGCAAGCCCATCAGACCGATTCCGGCGAACCCCAACGAAGGTAGCGTTGACATCATTTAGCCTCCTTTTGATTAAAGATCGCCGAATAATGGCCGATTCATCAGCGATCAGGAAAGGATTCCCCCGAGCGACCGTCAGGCCAAGTCCCTGACGCCCGGGCCAAATTCGCGCAAACAAGACGCGAGCTCTTATTCCGTGAGGTTCGCTGACATTGGTCTGCGAACCAACCCAGTACCAGGTAAATGGCGCCCAATGACTTCTAAAAACAATACCGCCACCGCGGTCTCCGATTTGAATCCGAGCCCCGCCGCCAACAGCCCGTCATCGCCCAAACCGCTGGTTCCCTCGCGTCCGCTGTCGACCCAGCAATACCTGTACTTCACCGAAACCAATACCGACCGCATCCTCGACAACCTCGACGGCCTGCGCGACATGGTGTTCCCGCGCCCGCCGCACCTGGAAGGCGATAACGAACAGCACAACGATCAGGAATTCCCGTCGGTGTGCCTGATCGGCCTCGGTCGCTGCGGCTCGAACATCGCCCTCGACGTGGCGGAGCTGGTGTACAACGCGCGCAAGTTTTACCTCAACGAATTCAACAACGAAGATCGCCCGTCGAATGACCGACGCGCCACCGAAAAAGGCTACAGCCCGGCGCAGTGGATCAAGAACAACCTGCGCATCGGCAACAGCAAAGCGAGCAAACCGGTGTTTCTGGTCGAGCCGCTGGTAATGCTCGGCGACCTCGACAAGGACATCGCCGGGCGCATTCGCTTCTCGCGCAAGGGCGAAAAAAGCGGTTTCCTGCGCGACTACAGCAAAATGAAGATCATGGACTTGTCCGAAGTCCACGCCGGTGGCGCCGGTAACGCGCCGATCCTCGGCCAATACTTGGCGAAGATCATCCTCAACAAGGACACCCAGCGTTTCTCCAGCCCTGACTGGAAAATGATCCACTCGTACCTGATCGACAGCTGCGGCATCAAGGCCAACCAGTCACGTCTGTATTTCTCGATTTTCAGTGCCGGCGGCGGTACCGGTTCCGGCATGGCCTCGGAATTTGGTCTGGCCCAGCAGCACTCGTACATGAACAAGACGTTCGACACCAAACCGATGGACGAGCATGACGGCAAGAGCGGTCATTCGTTCGTGTTCGAACCGATCTTCACCAGCGGCAACTACGTGATGCAGAACATTTAAGATCTCAGCAGCGAAATGTCCGAGGCGATGCTAATCGTCG